>NZ_JAQJCG010000010.1:0-204568 GCF_030182565.1 Rhizobium centroccidentale
ATGCCGCGAATGCCCGTCGTGTCTCAGCCGCAAGACCAATCTGTGCACCGCAATCCGTTCGACCCAGGGCCAGGGCCTGATGCCGGATGGCACCTCGCGCTTCTCGATCGGCAAGGACAAGATCCACCACTATATGGGCTGCTCGACCTTCGCCAATTATACCGTGCTGCCGGAGATTGCCGTCGCCAAGGTCAATCCCGACGCCCCCTTCGACAAGATCTGCTACATCGGCTGCGGCGTCACCACAGGCATCGGTGCGGTCATCAACACCGCCAAGGTGGAGATGGGCGCAACGGCAATCGTCTTCGGCCTCGGCGGCATCGGTTTGAACGTCATCCAGGGCTTGCGGCTTGCCGGTGCCGACATGATCATCGGTGTCGATCTCAACAATGACAAGAAGGCCTGGGGCGAACGCTTCGGCATGACGCATTTCCTCAATCCGAAGGAGGTCGGCGACGACATCGTGCCCTATCTCGTCAACATGACGAAGCGTGGGGCCGACCAGATCGGCGGCGCCGACTATACCTTCGACTGCACCGGCAACACCAGGGTGATGCGCCAGGCGCTGGAAGCCAGCCATCGCGGCTGGGGCAAGTCTGTTGTCATCGGCGTTGCCGGCGCCGGCCAGGAGATCTCGACGCGTCCGTTCCAGCTGGTGACGGGCCGCTCGTGGATGGGCACGGCCTTCGGCGGCGCGCGTGGCCGCACAGACGTTCCCAAGATCGTCGACTGGTACATGGAGGGCAAGATCGAGATCGATCCGATGATCACCCACACCATGCCGCTCGAGGATATCAACAAGGGCTTCGAGCTCATGCATTCGGGCGAAAGCATCCGCAGCGTCGTGCTCTACTGACACAGAAAGCCACTCGGCGAGACGTATGCGGCGCGTGAGAAATGCGCCGCATATAGCTGAAAAGATTTGATATCATGATTTATGTTGATGCCGATGCCTGCCCGGTCAAGCCGGAGATCCTGAAGGTTGCCGAACGCCACAGCATCGAGGTGACTTTCGTCGCCAATTCGGGATTGCGCCCGTCGCGGGATCCCATGGTGCATAATGTCATCGTCTCCAACGCCTTCGATGCCGCCGACAACTGGATTGCCGAACACGCAGGTGCTGGCGACATCGTCGTCACCGCCGATGTGCCGCTCGCGGGCCGTTGTGTTGCGACCGGAGCGCTTGTTACTGGACCGACCGGCCGCATCTTCGACAAGACCAATATCGGCATGGCAACGGCCATGCGCGACCTCGGCGCACATCTTCGCGAAACCGGTGAGAGCAAGGGCTATAACGCCGCCTTCTCGCCGCGCGACCGCTCCACCTTTCTCGAAACCTTCGACCGGCTCTGCCGGCGTTCAAAAACCAATCAGACGCCTGGAGGCCAGCCGTGAACATCATTTCCCAGAACACCGCCTTTGGCGGCATGCAGGGTGTCTTCTCGCATGAGTCCGAAGCCTGCAAATGCGAGATGACCTTCGCCGTCTTCGTGCCACCGCAGGCGATCAAGGAGCCCCGCCCGGTTCTCTGGTATCTTTCCGGCCTCACCTGCACTCATGCCAATGTCATGGAAAAGGGCGAATATCGCCGCATGGCGGCCGAGCTCGGCCTCATCATCGTCTGCCCCGACAGCAGTCCGCGCGGCAATGACGTGCCGGATGAGCTGACCAACTGGCAGATGGGCAAAGGTGCGGGCTTCTATCTCGACGCCACCGAGACGCCCTGGGCCGAAAACTATCAGATGTACACCTACATTACCGAGGAGCTGCCCGCCCTCATCGCCAAGCAATTCCGCGCCGATATGAGCCGCCAGGGCATCTTCGGCCATTCCATGGGCGGCCACGGCGCCATGACGATCGCATTGAAGAATCCGGAGCGCTTCAAGAGCTGCTCCGCCTTCGCGCCGATCGTGCAGCCGTCGACGGCCGATTGGTCGGCACCTGCGCTGGAGAAATATTTGGGAAGCGATAAGACTGCATGGCGCCGCTATGACGCCTGCGCGCTCGTCGAAGACGGCGCCCGCTTCCCCGAGTTCCTGATCGATCAAGGCAAGGCCGACAGCTTCCTCGAAAACGGACTGCGCCCCGGGCTGTTCGAAGATGCGATCAAGGGAACCGGCATCGGCCTGACGCTGCGCACGCATGAGCGCTACGATCATTCCTACTACTTTATCTCAACCTTTATGGACGATCACCTGAAGTGGCATGCTGAACGTCTGGAAAAGTAAAGGTAGCGTCATCGCCTTGAAATAGGCAGTCGACAAAGGCATATAGGAAATACGCAGACGACTGCGGCGGCCGGCAACCAGACCGGTCGTAGATATCGCGGGGACGGCCTCGCTCTTAACAAAGGAGCGTAAAATGGCTTGGTTCCTGCTTTTCCTCGCAGGCTTGTTCGAAATTGGCTGGGCCGTCGGGCTGAAATATACCGATGGGTTCACGCGGCCGATGCCGACAATTCTCACCGTCATTTCCATGGTCGTCAGCGTCGTGCTGCTCGGCCTAGCCGTAAAGACCCTGCCGATGGGCACGGCCTACGCGGTCTGGACCGGCATCGGCACCGTCGGTACGGTTCTGCTTGGCATCTGGTTGCTCGGTGATCCCGCGACCCTTGTGCGGCTGCTCTGCATCGGCTTGATCGTTGCAGGCATCGCCGGTCTCAAGCTCACCGCCTGACTGATCTCATCCGCGCTGGCGATTGTCCAGCGCCCAGATTCCCGGTCCGGCGAATACCAGAAACAGGAAGATGAAGCAGAACAGGATCGCCCCATCTCCCTGATTGTTAGCCGGGAAGAAGTCGATCTGCATATGCACCATGAAGTAGGCGATCGCCATCTCGCCGCTCAGCAGAAAGGCGATCGGCCGGGTGAAAAGCCCGAGCAGGATCAGGACACTGCCCACGAGCTCGATGATCCCGGCCACGAAAAACAGCGTCGTGATTTCGTAAGGCGCCGGCGGAAAGCCGAAGACCTTTTGCGTGCCGTGTTCGACGAACAAAAGCGCTGTCACGACTCGCAAGACGGTAAGGGCAGTAGGCTGATAAGGCGACAAGCGCTCGGAAAGGGACATGCGGATCTCCGTTCGATAGGGGATGCGAAGGAGATCCTGTCGAAAGTGCACTCGCTTCGCTGATAACGAAGTGAACACGCGAGAGACCAATTTATTCGCCGGACCCGGCAATTCAACCGAGCCCGACGGAGAGGCTGGTTACTTCTTATTGTTGTCGATCGCCAGCAGGCCCGGGCCTGCGAAGATCAGGAACAGGAAGACGAAGCAGTAGAGGATCGCCGCGTCACCGCCATTATTGGCCGGGAAGAAATTCTTCGGATAATGCGCCATGAAATAGGCGACCGCCATGTTGCCGCAGAGAATGAACGCGACTGGACGGGTGAAGAAACCGACGATCGTCGCCAATCCGCCAACGATTTCGATGATACCCTGAACCAGAAGCAGGGTCGGCAACGGGCTTGGGAACTGACCGCCGGCCGGAAAGCCAACGAGCTTTTGCAGACCATGTTCGATGAACAATACACCGGTAACGATACGCAATACGGTAAGAGCATAGGGCTGATATTGATTCAGCCGATCGGAAAGCGCCATGTTAAACTCCAGTTTTAACTCCCCCACGAGGAAGCAATAGAGCGCAGGGGCATGAACGTGAAAACACGGATTCTGACGCTCAATCAATTTTCCGTGTTAAATCCGTGACTTGTTGTCACATGCTCATAACGGAATGTTGTCGTGCTTCTTCCAGGGATTGGTCAGGTCCTTGTTGCGCAACATCCTGAGGCCCTGCGCCAACCGCCGGCGGGTCGATCGTGGCATGATTACTTCGTCGATATAGCCGCGTTCGGCGGCGACGAAAGGCGATAGGAAACGATCCTCGTACATCTTCGTGTGGGCCGCAATCTTTTCCGGATCGGCGATATCCTTGCGGAAGATGATCTCGACCGCGCCCTTGGCACCCATGACGGCGATTTGCGCCGTAGGCCAGGCATAATTCAGATCGCCGCGCAGATGCTTCGATGCCATGACGTCATAAGCGCCGCCGAATGCCTTGCGGGTGATAACCGTGAGCTTTGGCACGGTCGCTTCTGCATAGGCGAAGAGCAATTTGGCACCGTGCTTGATCAGGCCGCCGTATTCCTGTGCCGTTCCCGGCAGAAAGCCGGGGACATCCACAAATGTGACGATCGGGATATTGAAGCAATCGCAGAAGCGCACGAAGCGCGCAGCCTTCCGCGAGGCATCGCTATCGAGAACGCCGGCAAGCACCATCGGCTGATTGGCGACGAAGCCGACGGTGGCACCCTCGATGCGGCCAAAGCCACAGACGATGTTCTTGGCGAAGCTTTCCTGGATCTCGAAGAAATCGCCCTCGTCCGCCACCTTCAGGATGAGTTCCTTGATGTCGTAGGGCTTGTTGGCATTGGCCGGGATCAGCGTATCGAGAGAATTATCCGGCTCGGTCACCGACTGATAGCACTCAATTTCCGGCACCGCTGCCGTGTTCGATTGCGGCAGGAAATCGATGAGACGACGCACCTGCAAAAGCGTATCGACATCATTGTCGTAGGCAGCGTCGGCAATCGAGGATTTCGTCGTGTGCACCGAGGCGCCGCCAAGCTGCTCGGAAGTAACGGTCTCGTTGGTGACGGTCTTCACCACATCCGGCCCAGTGACGAACATGTAGGATGTGTCGCGCACCATGAAGATGAAATCGGTCATGGCCGGAGAATAGACGTCGCCGCCGGCACAGGGCCCCATGATAATTGAGATTTGCGGAATGACGCCGGAGGCCAGCACATTGCGCTGGAATACCTCGGCATAACCGCCAAGCGCGGCCACGCCTTCCTGAATGCGGGCGCCGCCGGCGTCATAGATCCCGATGATCGGCGCCCGGTTCTTCAGCGCCATATCCTGCACTTTGGTGATCTTTTCCGCATGTGCTTCTGAAAGAGATCCGCCGAAGACCGTGAAATCCTTGGCAAAAATGAAGACGGTTCGTCCGTTGACCGTGCCCCAGCCCGTCACCACGCCGTCGCCGGCAATCTTGCTCTTGTCCATGCCGAAATCGGTCGAGCGATGCTCGACGAACATATCGAACTCTTCGAAAGAGCCCTCATCGAGGAAGATATCGATGCGCTCGCGAGCCGTCAGCTTGCCGCGGGCGTGCTGTGCGTCGATGCGCACCTGCCCGCCGCCAAGCCTTGCGATCTCGCGACGGCGTTCCAGTTCCTGCAGGATTTCCTTCATGCGGCCCTCTCTCCATCATCGCTCGGGCTTAGCATGGCGCGAGCCTTGTTTGAAGCTGTTGGCTTAGTTTGCGAGCCGTGGCGTGTTCAGCGAAAAGATGGAACGAACCCGCGCGGCGATATCTTCCGCCATCAGCTCATCCGCGGTGGCGGGATCAGGAGCGACAGTTCTGGTCTCGAAAGACGCCATCGCAATCACAGCGCCGCCATCGGCTGCCGCGGCATCGATATTGATCTTGGCGCTGCTGCGGTCGCGATTGAAACCGCGCGCCTTGCGGACATCGCTCAATCGAACTGTGATGGCAACCGGTGGCAATTGCGGACCGAAGCTCGTGGCCGCAATCGCGGCGTTGACGCGATCATTGACGGCTGCAACCAATGCCGGCGATACCGGCGGCAGTGCCTGATCGGCTATGACGGTTGCACTGCGCACGGCATAGGTTGGAGGCGGAGGATCCACGGACCAGCTCGAACAAGCGGCCAATGCCAGAATTCCCACGAGCGCCGGTATGGCTCTCGGCCTCCACAACAACATGATCCCTGCCCCGACTTTCGAATTTGCAAGATATGCAGATCGATATAAAGGACTGGAAATCAACAATATTCAACTGCGAAGCGCGGAAAAAACCTCGGTCGCGGCCTGAAACTCTTCAAAACGTTGTGCACGACGCTGCTCGGCCTCTTCGTCGCTGCCCCAATGCTCAATTGTCCAATCCTCGTCGAGATGAGCGAGCGACCAAACCTCGGCAAGCGGCAGAAAACCTTTTGCGAAGGCCAGCGCCAGGATCGCCGAACCTGTCAACGTCGTGATCGTGTGCAAGCTCGCGAGCTCCATCGGTGTGTCAAACTCGCGCAAAGCAGCGGCGAAGGCAGCGATGGCTTCACCGGGCTGTTCCTGGTGCATGACGCCTTCAGCCAGGATGAAGCGGGCGCCGAGATCGTGCGCTGCCCATTCGATCACCGGATTCCAGCGCTCCGACTGCCGCGCGACGAGGCGCTCCGGACCGTCGGCGCGGTAGCAGAGCAGATCGCTGCCGGAGAAGCGGACGATTTCGTCGAATACGGCCTGGCTCTCCGTCGCAACGCCATCGATGGCGGTATTGACGAGGCGCGTAATCGGCATGGTCGCGGGATCGATCACGTCGACCTGACGCACCCATTCTGCGGCAACCAGTCTGGCAAGCGCTTCCGTCGGCATGGCCAGGGAATGCCGCGCCGGCGTCTTCACCACCTTGCCATCGAGAGCGATAGCATGGCTGCCATGTTCCTCGTTGATCGTCACATCCTTGTAGAAGCGTTTTGGCAACGGCTTCTTCATCTGGATCTGCGCACGGCGGATCGGATCGGGATGGCTGAGACCTTCGGAAAGATCGTTCAACAGGTCGCGCATGGCGTCACCTCAGAGAATATGGCTCAACAAATCGTTCGGATGGTGGGCGATGGCATCCGCTCCCGCCGCCAGCAACTCCTCGACGGAAGCATAGCCCCAGGCCACACCAATGGCAGTCGCACCAGCCGCCTTTGCCATCTGCATGTCGTAGATCGCATCGCCGATCACGATCGTGTCATGCGGATCCATGCCAGTCTCGTCGCAGCATTCCGTCACCATCGCCGGATGCGGCTTCGACGGGCAATCGTCGGCGGTGCGCGAGACGATAAAATAGGGCGTGAAGTCGTTGACCTCAAGGATATGGGTCAAACCGCGGCGGGATTTACCCGTGACTGCACCGATCAGCAGCTCATCACGGGCCGCAAGCGTCTCAATCAGCGGCTTGATGCCGTCGAAGAGCGGCGTCTGCATATCAGCCTCGTCTCGCACCTCCGGAAAGATCGACTTGTAATGCGCCGTCATGGCAATCGCTTCGTCGTCGACATGCGGCTTGCCTTGCAGGCGGGCAATGGCGATATCGAGCGTCAGGCCGATGATCGATTTCGTCGCAGAAACATCGGGACGCTTATGGCCGAAGGCCACGAAGGTACGCGCCATGACCTCATGGATCAACCGCGCGCTGTCGACCAGCGTGCCGTCACAATCGAATAGGACCAGCTTCATTCGTCGTCCGGCTCCCCTGCCGATTCCATATCGAAACCGAGAAGGTTCCAGGTCTGAACCATATGCGGCGGCAAAGGTGCGGTGACGCGCAGGCGTCCGCCGCTCGGATGCGGGATATCGATATGGCGCGCATGCAGATGCAGGCGCTTCTGGACACCGCCCGGAAAATCCCAGTTCGGATCCTCATCGAAATATTTGGGGTCGCCGATAATCGGATGGCCCATATGCAGCGCGTGGACACGCAGCTGGTGGGTACGGCCGGTATAGGGCTCCATTTCCAGCCAGGCGAGGCTCTGCGCTGCGGTCTCGAGCACGCGATAGTAGGAGATGGCGTGATCTGCGCCCTCCTCGCCATGCTTGGCGATGCGCATGCGGTCGCCATCCGGTGTGGCTTCCTTCACCAGCCAGGTAGAGATCTTGTCCTCGTGCTTGCGCGGCACGCCCTTGACCAGCGACCAATAGGTCTTCTTGGTATCGCGCTCGCGGAACGCCGCCGTCAGCTTCTGCGCGGCACCCCGTGTACGGGCAACGACGAGGACGCCTGACGTGTCGCGGTCGAGACGATGCACCAGGCGCGGCTTCTCGCCTTTCTTGCTGGTCCATGCCTCGAGCATCTTGTCGATATGGCGAGTCAGGCCGGAACCGCCCTGCACGGCGAGGCCTGCCGGCTTGTTCAGCACATAGACCTTGTCGTCTTCATGCAGCAGCATGCGCGCAAGAAGCTCGGCGTCACCGGAGTGCTTGAGGTCGTTGCTGGCAATAGGCCCGCCTCTCGGCCCTTTGGCATCGACATCGAGCGGCGGCACGCGCACCACCTGCCCCGGCTGTACGCGGGCATCCGTCTTCACGCGGCCACCATCGACACGCACTTGGCCCGAGCGCAGAAGCTTCTGTAACTGACCAAAGCCGAGTCCTGGAAAATGCACCTTGAACCAGCGGTCGAGGCGCATGCCGGCCTCGTCAGGCTCGACCTTAATATGCTCAATCCCGGCCATTCTTCTTCTTTCAAATACCGCAGCATGTCCCGGGCGTTGCCAAACCTGCGTTCGGCGGATCATGCAAATTCAAACGACGGGACGATTGGCCCCGCGGCCGGAGATTTCCCAGCCTTTTGACGTGGCTTTAGAGCATTTCGAGGAAAAGTGGAAACCGGAATTATACGGCAGGATAATTTTCTGGCTCAATTTCCTTTGGCCGATACGACAGGCAGATTGATGTCGACCATGCCCGCCTTGTCGAACATCAGCATCACGGGCACCGTGCCGCCCTGCTTGAAAGGCGTCTTCACCTGTTTGAACATCATGTGCATCGTGCTGGGAGCGAGCGTCACGGTCGCGCCGGCGGGAATGGCGATGCCGCCTTTGATCTCGCGCATCTTCATGATCTCGCCCTCCATCTTCATCTCATGCAATTCCACCTTGCCGGCGGCTGAGGAGGTCACGGAGGTCAGCTTGTCGTCGGTCTTGCCGCTGTTGTGGATGGTAATATAACCGCCGCCGACCGGCTGGCCGGGAAGCATGGCCCGAACATAGCCGCCGCTGATATCGAGATCACCAAGTTTGGCGGCGGCCGAACCGGAAGGTGCCGCACCCGCATCCATGTGCATACCGGGCATGGATTTCATCGCGCCGCTATCCTCAGCCATAGCTCCATCGAACGAAAGCGAAAATGCGCTAATCGAAATCAGCAATGCGGCGGCATAGTTGCGGTTCATGGTCATCTCCTGCCGGCTCCTCAGTCGATGAGAAGGGATAGCCTCTCCCATCTCTGTTGCAAAGGCCCGTATTCATTAGGAAACGCAGGATTGATCGGCGCGACAAAAATTTGTTCAGCGACGACATTTGCCCCTTGCCATCTCTGCCCGGGACCGGATAATGGCTCTCAACCTTGTTGGGAGAATCCGGCGCGAGCCGGTGCCGAAGGAGCAACCGCCCCGGAAACTCTCAGGCCAAAGGACCAGCAAGGGGCAGACGGAACTCTGGAGAGAAGCGCGCAAGCGTTCGCCGAAGGGATAACAATCTCAGGCAAACAGACAGAGGGGGCTCATCGTCAGGCGCAACCGCGCCGAAATTGTGAGCTCTGCGCTTCGAAACGAGCGCAAAACCCGGAGGCGTCATTTGGACGAGACCGCTGCCCTCAAGACAACCCCCCTTCATGCCCTGCATGTGTCCCTCGGCGCCCGCATGGTGCCGTTCGCAGGCTACGACATGCCCGTGCAATATGCGCCCGGTGTTCTGAAGGAACATCTTTGGACCAGATCCTCTGCCGGCCTCTTCGACGTGTCGCATATGGGTCAGGTGACGATCCGCGCACGCTCAGGCAAGTATGAGGATGCGGCGCTCGCACTGGAAAGCCTGGTGCCGGTCGATATTCTCGGCCTTGCCGAAAATCGCCAGCGCTACGGCTTCTTCACCGACGACAAGGGCGGTATCCTTGATGATCTGATGATCGCCCATATGGACGACTATCTTTTCGTCGTCGTCAACGCCGCCTGCAAAGATCAGGATTTCAAGCATCTTCAAGAGGATATCGGCGATAGCTGCGAAGTTACATTACTCGATCGCGCCCTCATTGCCCTTCAGGGACCTCGCGCCGTCGACGTGCTTGCCGAGCTCTGGGCTGATATCGCCTATATGAAATTCATGGACGTGCGCCATTGCCGCTTGCACGATGTCTCCTGCCTTGTGTCGCGCTCCGGCTATAGCGGCGAAGACGGTTTCGAAATCTCCGTGCCGGCGGACAAAGCCGAGGATATCGCCAAGCGGCTGCTGGAGCATCCGGATGTGCAGCCGATCGGCCTTGGCGCCCGTGACTCCCTGCGCCTGGAGGCCGGCCTCTGCCTTTATGGCAACGATATCGACCAGACGACGACGCCGATCGAAGGCGCACTCGAATGGGCGATTCAGAAAGCCCGAAAGACCGGCGGCGACCGCGCCGGCGGCTTTCCGGGAGCAAGCCGTATTCTCGGCGAACTCGATGGCGGCACCTCGCGCCGTCGCGTCGGCCTGAAGCCGGAGGGCAAGGCGCCGGTGCGCGGCCATGCCAAACTCTATGCCGATGCCGAAGGCAAGACGGAAATTGGCGAAGTCACCTCGGGTGGTTTCGGTCCGAGCGTCGAATCCCCGGTTGCCATGGGCTACGTGCCGACCGAATTCACCGCCCCCGGCACCACCGTTTACGCTGAAGTGCGCGGCAAATATCTGCCCGTCGCCGTCAGCGCCCTGCCTTTCGTTAAACCTACCTACAAACGCTGAACGTCTTTTCCAGAGAGGATTATCCATGCTGAAATTCACCGAAGAACATGAGTGGCTGAAGGTCGAAGGCGATGTCGCAATCGTGGGCATCACGGCCCATGCAGCCGAACAGCTCGGCGATCTCGTTTTCGTTGAGTTGCCCGAGGTCGGTGCCAGCTTCTCCAAGGGAGCCGACGCGGCAACCGTCGAATCGGTCAAGGCGGCTTCTGAAGTCTATTGTCCGCTAGACGGAGAGATCACCGAAATCAACGAAGCCATCACCGCCGATCCGGCTCTCGTCAACTCCGATCCGATGGGTGCTGGCTGGTTCTTCAAGCTGAAGCTGAAGAATGTCGGCGATCTCGATGGTCTGCTTGATGAATCCGGTTACAAGGAGCTGATCGGATAATGACGACGCCTACGGAATTCACCTTCACCGATTACCAGCCATACGATTTTGCCAATCGCCGCCATATCGGCCCGTCTCCGTCGGAGATGGCCGATATGCTCAAGGTGATCGGCTATAAGAGCCTCGACGGCCTGATCGACGCGACGCTGCCACCGGCCATTCGTCAGAAGGCACCGCTCGCCTGGGGAGCGCCAATGACGGAGCGCGAGGCGCTCGACCGTCTGCGCGAGACCGCCAACAAGAACAAGGTTCTCGTTTCGCTCATCGGCCAAGGCTATTACGGCACGATCACGCCGCCCGTCATCCAGCGCAACATCCTGGAAAATCCGGCCTGGTACACCGCCTATACGCCATACCAGCCTGAGATCAGCCAGGGCCGCCTCGAGGCACTGCTGAACTACCAGACTATGATCAGCGACCTCACCGGTCTCGATGTCGCGAACGCCTCGCTGCTCGATGAAGCGACCGCCGCGGCCGAAGGTATGGCGATGGCGGAACGTGTCGCAAAATCGAAGGCAAGGGCCTTCTTCGTCGATGCCGAATGCCACCCACAGACCATAGCGCTGATCAGGACCCGCGCCGAGCCGCTCGGCTGGACTGTCATCGTCGGCAATCCCTTCACCGATCTTGATCCGGTGGATGTCTTCGGCGCGATCTTCCAGTATCCGGGCACGCACGGCCACATCAACGATTTCAGTGGCCTGATCGCCCGTCTGCACCAGACCGGCGCTATCGCCATCATGGCGACCGATCTATTAGCATTGACCCTGCTGAAATCCCCGGGTGAGATGGGTGCGGATATCGCTATCGGCTCCTCCCAGCGCTTCGGCGTTCCGGTTGGTTATGGCGGGCCGCATGCCGCGTTTATGGCCGTCAAGGACGACTACAAGCGTTCAATGCCCGGTCGTCTTGTCGGTGTTTCAGTCGACGCACGCGGCAATCGCGCCTATCGCCTGTCGCTGCAGACTCGCGAGCAGCATATCCGCCGCGAAAAGGCGACGTCGAATATATGCACCGCCCAGGTGCTCCTCGCGGTCATGGCTTCGATGTATGCGGTCTTCCATGGTCCGCAGGGCCTGAAGGCGATCGCACAACAGGTCCACCAGAAGGCCGTGCTAATGGCCAAGGGTTTGGAAAAGCTGGGCTACTCAGTCGAGCCGGAGACTTTCTTCGACACGATCACCGTCGAAGTCGGCCACATGCAGGGTCTGATCCTGCGTGCAGCCGTCGCCGAAGGCGTCAACCTGCGCAAGGTCGGTGAAACCAAGATCGGCATCAGCCTGGACGAGCGCACGCGCCCGGCAACAGTGGAAGCCGTCTGGCGCGCATTCGGCGGCAATTTCCGCATCGCCGATTTCGAGCCGTCTTACCGCCTGCCGAAGACCCTGCTGCGCACCAGCGAATACCTCTCGCATCCGATCTTCCACATGAACCGTGCCGAAAGCGAGATGACGCGTTACATTCGTCGTCTCTCTGACCGCGACCTGGCGCTCGACCGCTCAATGATCCCGCTCGGCTCATGCACCATGAAGCTCAATGCGACGGCGGAAATGCTGCCGATCACCTGGCCGGAATTCTCGGATATCCATCCGTTCGTCCCGGCCGATCAGGCGCTCGGCTACCGCGAAATGATCGATGACCTGACGGAAAAGCTCTGCGCCGTAACAGGTTACGACGCTTTCTCCATGCAGCCGAATTCCGGCGCGCAGGGCGAATATGCGGGCCTGCTGACCATCCGCAACTATCACATTGCCAATGGCGAGGGTCATCGCGACATCTGCCTCATCCCGACTTCCGCGCACGGCACCAACCCCGCCTCGGCACAGATGGCGGGCATGAAGGTTGTAGTGGTCAAGGTCAGCGACGATGGCGATATCGATATGGCCGACTTCCGCGCCAAGACCGAGCAATATGCCGACAGCCTCTCCTGCTGCATGATCACCTACCCCTCGACGCATGGCGTCTTCGAGGAGACGGTTAAGGAGATCTGCGATCTCGTGCACAAGCATGGCGGTCAGGTCTATCTCGACGGCGCCAACATGAACGCCATGGTCGGCCTGTCGCGTCCCGGCGATATCGGCTCCGATGTCAGCCACCTCAACCTGCATAAGACCTTCTGCATCCCGCATGGCGGCGGCGGTCCCGGCATGGGCCCGATCGGCGTCAAGGCGCATCTGGCTCCTCACCTGCCCGGTCACCCGGAAACGGACGGCCGCAGTGGTGCGGTCTCGGCCGCAGCCTTTGGTTCGGCCTCCATCCTGCCGATCTCCTGGAGCTATTGCCTGATGATGGGCGGCGAAGGCCTGACGCAAGCGACGAAGGTGGCAATCCTCAACGCCAACTACATCGCTGCCCGGCTCAAGGGCGCCTATGACGTGCTCTACAAGTCCAAGGATGGGCGCGTGGCACACGAGTGTATCATTGACACCCGCCCGCTGGCCGCAAGCGCCGGCGTGACGGTCGACGATGTCGCCAAGCGCCTAATCGATTGCGGCTTCCACGCACCGACCATGAGCTGGCCCGTTGCCGGCACGCTGATGATCGAGCCCACGGAATCGGAAACGAAGGCCGAACTCGACCGCTTCTGCGAGGCAATGCTTGCGATCCGCGAGGAAGCTCGCGCCATCGAAGACGGCCGGATGGACAAGACCAACAATCCGCTGAAGAACGCGCCGCACACGGTGGAAGACCTTGTCGGCGAATGGGATCGTCCCTATTCGCGCGAACAGGCCTGCTTCCCGCCCGGCGCATTCCGCGTGGACAAATACTGGTCGCCGGTCAACCGCATAGACAACGTCTATGGCGACCGCAACCTGATCTGCACCTGCCCGCCGCTGGAATCCTACGCGGAGGCCGCAGAATAGGATTTTTGCAAAAAAGCGAAGCGGTTCAGTCGCTTCGCTGGAAACAGACATAAATCTATTGCGAAACTTGTCTATGAAAACGCCGCGTGTCCGAAAGGATGCGCGGCGTTTTTGATGACGCCACAGTGGGACCTTGGAATTCAGATTTATGCCGGAACGATTCGACGTGGACAATCCCGACAGCTACATCGCCGCCGCCTTCGAAACCGACGATCCGGCCTCGATCGCCAAGGCGTTGGGTGAAGTGGCGCGCACCCGCAACATGAGCAAGCTCGCCAAGGATGTCGGCATGAACCGTTCAGCGCTCTATCGCGCACTCAGCGGCGACGGGAATCCCGAATTCGCGACGATCCTAAAAGTCGTCAGGGCGCTTGGCCTCAAGCTGACGCCCGTTTCGGCAGCTAACTGAAACTTTCAGCCGCTAGCCGATCGCCTCCTCAAGCAGAAGCAACAGGAGAAAGCCCGCAAAGAACATAGCGGTCACCCAGGGGCGGTCGGGTGTTTCATGGGCTTCGACCAGCAGCTCCTCGGTGACGAGATAGAGAAGCGCAATCAGCCCGAACGCAAAGAAGCCAGTCAAAACAGGGCTGGGCAATGAAGCGATCGGCGTTCCCAGCAAGGCGCCGATCGGCAGCAGCAGCGCAAGCGCTGCCGTGATCGCGACGATTCTGGATCGAGAGCGAACACTCTCACCAAGCTCATTCGCCACCGTCAGACCGAGAAACAGCACCTCGATCGTCAGGGCGATCGTCAGCAGCAAGCCGACTTTCGGGCCGGCCGCAAAGCCGATGCCAAGCACGAGGCCGTCGATCAGAATATCGATGCCGATGGCGGCCAGCAGACCGACCGGTCCCTTGGCCCAATTTTCCAATTGCTTGACCAACAGCATGACGACGACGCCGATCGCACCACCAATGACCGTTGCAAAGGGAGAACCGCGATGCATGACATCAGGCAAAATTTCGCCGGCAGCAGCCGCAAACACGACACCCGCGGCAAAATGCTGGATTGCGCTGACAAGATTAGGGCCTGGCCGCGTATTCACGGCAACCGCGGCACCCACAATCGCAGCACCTGCCGGGATCAATGTATAAACCCATGCCGCAGCCGCCATAAAATTCCCCCACCGCGCGCACCAACGACTTTATCCAGTTTGACCGGGAGCCAAAGAGGTCGCGGATAAATCGAGGCGTCTGCTGATCAAAGCACGAAACGCATGGCGGTGAAATATGGAGAGCCAGCTTTAAGCGGGTTGCGCCGCCTGTCGTTGCGCCGCTAAGGCAGCCAGATCGGCAGGCTTCAGCTCGACAGATTCGCCGCAGCCGCAAGCGGATGTCTGATTGGGATTGGTGAAGATGAAGCCCGAGCGCAATGTCGTCGTCTCAAAGCCCATTTCCGTGCCTAGCAGATAAAGCACGGCCGAGGGCTCCACCCAGACCTTGGCGCCATCGCGCTCGATCAGGTCGTCTTTGGGATTCGGCTCGGTTACTAGGTCGATGGTATATTCCATGCCGGCGCAGCCGCCCTTCTTGATGCCGACGCGAACGCCCTTGGCATCGGGGCCGGAATTTTCGACGATCGCCTTGACGCGGGCTGCTGCCGCATCCGTCATGCTCATGATTGCGAAGCCCATGGGCTCATTCTCCTTCCGCAACCGGGGTCAAGATCCGGCGCTTCGAGTCTCAATGTAAAGCCGGCGGCCTAAAGCTTCAATACCAGCCGACAGCGACCTGCGCTTCTTCCGACATGCGATCCGGCGTCCACGGCGGATCGAAGGTCATGCTGACATCGACGCCAGAAACGCCTTCGACGGCGCCGACGGCATTTTCGACCCAGCCCGGCATTTCGCCGGCAACCGGGCAACCCGGTGCAGTCAGCGTCATGACGATCTTCACCATGCGGTCGTCTTCGATATCGATCTTGTAGACCAGGCCAAGTTCGAAGATATCGGCGGGAATTTCCGGATCGTAGACCGTTTTCAGCGCAGAGATGATGTCGTCGCTGAGGCGCGCCAGTTCATCTGCGGGGATGCTGGAATGCACGATCCCTTCGCGTACGTCGATCTTCTGTTCGCTTTCGTCGAGTGACATCGCTTGCCTCCTCAGGCAAAGAATTTCCGTGCATATTCCAGTGCATCGGCCAAGGCGTCCACCTCGGCGCGCGTATTGTACATGCCGAACGATGCACGGCATGTGGAGGTGACGCCGAAGCGTTTCAAGAGCGGCTGGGCGCAATGCGTGCCCGCACGAACCGCTACACCCTGGCGATCAATCACCATTGAGACGTCGTGGGAGTGTATTCCCGCAAGCTCGAAGGAGAAAATGCCACCCTTTCCCGGCGCAGTACCGATGACGCGCAGCGAATTGATATCGCGCAGCCGCTCCGCCGCATAGGCAGCGAGATCAGCCTCATGGCGAGCAATCGCTTCGCGACCGATACTGTCCATATAATCGAGCGCATAGCCAAGGCCGATCGCCTGCACGATCGGCGGCGTTCCTGCCTCGAAGCGGTGCGGCGGCTCGTTGTAGGTGACGTTTTCCTCGGTGACGTCGAAGATCATCTCGCCGCCGCCCTGGAACGGCCGCATCTCGGCGAGCCGCTCCTTCTTGCCGTAGAGAACGCCGATGCCCGAGGGGCCGTAGAGCTTGTGGCCGGTCATGACGTACCAGTCGCAATCGATATCCTGCACGTCGACAGGCATATGCACGGCCCCCTGCGAGCCGTCGATCAGCACGGGAATGCCGCGCTCATGCGCGATGCTGCAAACTTCCTTCACCGGAACGACAGTTCCAAGCGCATTCGACATATGCGTGATGGCGACGAGCTTGGTGCGCTCGGTCAGGCTCTTTTCGAAATCCTCGATATGGAACGCGCCTTCGTCGTCAACAGGCACCCAGACGAGCTTCGCCCCCTGCCGTTCCCGGATGAAATGCCAGGGAACGATGTTGGAGTGATGCTCCATGATCGAGACGACGATCTCATCGCCCTCGCCGATTTCAGGCATGCCCCAGCCATAGGCGACCGTGTTGATCGCTTCCGTCGAGTTTTTGGTGAAGACGATATCGTCGACCGACGGCGCATTCAGGAAGCGGCGCACCTTTTCGCGAGCCGCTTCATAGGCTTCCGTGGCGGCATTGGACAGAAAATGGAGGCCACGATGCACATTCGCATATTCGTTGGAATAGGCATGCGAGATGGCATCGATGACGACCTGCGGCTTCTGCGCTGAGGCGCCATTGTCGAGATAGACGAGCGGCTTGCCATGCACCGTCTTCGCAAGGATCGGGAAATCCCGGCGAATGGCTTCGACATCATAGGCCGTTGCCGGCACGATCTTGTCCACGGGCTTTGCCTCCAATCAGGCGTGCTTTTCCAGCCAGGCCGAGATAACGCCTTCCAGCGCCTCGACCAGGGCTTCGTCTTCCAGTTCCTCGACGATCTCGGCCACGAAGGCGTTGACGAGCATGGCCCGCGCCTTTTTCTCCGGAATGCCGCGCGCCATCAGATAGTAGAGATGGTTGCCGTCGATATCCGCGACAGTGGCGCCATGGCCGCACTGTACGTCATCAGCGAAGATTTCAAGCTCCGGCTTCACCGAAAACTCGGCATCGTCGGACATCAGCAGCGTGTTGCAGGCCATCTTGGCGTCGGTCTTCTGCGCATCCGGTGCGACCCGGATCATGCCCTGGAAGACGCCACGAGCGCGGTCGAACACCACGTTGCGGATAACTTCCGTGGAGCCGGTGTTCGGAACATCATGGCCAAGCACCATCGTCACGTCCGTATGGGTATCGCCGCCAAGCAGGTTGATGCCGCGCAGAGTCAGATCGGCGCCCTCGCCCGCTACCTTGATGTACAGCTCCTGGCGCACCAGCTTGCCGCCGGCGTTGATGACGAACAGCCTTAGTTTGGCATCTTCTCCGAGATCGATGCGAAGCTGGCCGAGATGGGTATCTTCGCTGCCCTGCTCCTGCAGGATAATCCAGGTGATTTCGGACCCTTTGCCGATCTTGACTTCGCTGACCGAGGAAACCAGCGCGGCAGCGCCTTCAACCGCCTGATGGCGCTCGATAAAGGTTGCCTTGACGTCTGCACCGAAAGTAACCGGCAGACGGCTGTGGATCTGGCCGCCGGCATGGATGAACTGCACTTCGAGCGGCGCTTCGAGTTCGGTGCCATCCGGGAAATCGATGACATAACCGTCACGCACAAAGCTCGCATTGATGCGGCCGATAGCGTCATCCTTGCCAAGAGCTTCGAGGCCGGCAGCAGCCGTGCCGTTGATCAGGCTGTCAGCGTAGCGTCCGACAGTCAAACCCTTGACGGCGGCCTTCTCGCTTGCCTTGCCCTGAAGAGCCGCGAGAACGGGAGAGCCTTCGACCGTTGCCGGGAGAGCCTCTACCAGCCCCTTGCCGATATCGCTCGGAACCAGGCGCAGCAGGTTCTTGAAATCGGTATAGTGCCAAGCCTCGACGCGGCGCGTCGGCAGGCCGGCGGTCTTCAGCTCGTCCAGCAGGCGATCGCGGACTGCAAAGACTTCGCCGTCACCGGGCAGATCGCCCATCTGGTCGTTATACGCCTCGATCAGCGCCGTCTCCGCGGCGGTGAGGCGGTTCGTCGTCTGAATGTTCATCGACTGTCCTTTCCGCCTCGATCAGGCTGCAGCACCGATGATATCGGCATAGCCATTGGCTTCGAGTTCATGCGCCAGCGTCTTGTCGCCGGACTTGATCACCTGGCCCTTGTAGAGCACGTGAACGGTGTCCGGAACGATATAGTCGAGCAGGCGCTGATAGTGGGTGATGACGATGACGGCGCGATCCGGAGAACGCAGCGCATTGACGCCATCGGCAACGATCTTGAGCGCGTCGATGTCGAGGCCCGAATCGGTTTCGTCGAGCACGCAGAGCTGCGGCTCCAAGAGCGCCATCTGCAGGATTTCAGCGCGCTTCTTTTCACCGCCGGAGAAGCCGACGTTGAGCGGGCGCTTCAGCATGTCCATGTTGATCTGCAGCTTGGCGGCAGCATCCTTGACGCGACGCAGAAAATCCGGCGTCGTCAGCTCGTCTTCGCCGCGCGCCTTGCGCTGCTCGTTCAGAGCAACCTTGAGGAACTGCATGGTGGCGACGCCGGGGATTTCCACGGGATACTGAAACGCCAGGAAGATGCCCTTGGCGGCGCGCTCAGCAGCATCGAGCTCCAGGATGCTCTCGCCGTTATAGAGGATATCACCCTCGGTGACTTCATAGTCCTCACGGCCGGCCAGAATATAGGAGAGCGTCGACTTGCCGGAGCCGTTCGGACCCATGATAGCGGCGACTTCGCCTGCCCTAACAGTCAGGTTCAGGCCGCGAATGATCTCGGTGCCGTCTTCGGCGATACGGGCGTGCAGGTTCTTGATTTCAAGCATTTTAGTATCCTATCGCAGGAATGAAGGTGCGGCGCGCGCGGCGCGCCAAAGCTAATTGTGTTTCGAGTGCGTCAGCCGACGCTGCCTTCGAGCGAGATGCCGATCAGCTTCTGCGCTTCGACGGCGAATTCCATCGGCAGCTCCTGCAGCACTTCCTTGACGAAGCCATTGACGATCAGTGCGATCGCCGCCTCGGTCGGGATACCGCGCTGCAGGCAGTAGAACAGCTGGTCTTCGGAGATCTTCGACGTCGTGGCTTCGTGCTCGAACTGAGCGGACGAGTTCTTCGCCTCGATATAAGGCACCGTATGGGCGCCGCACTTGTCACCGATCAGCAGCGAGTCGCACTGCGTGAAGTTACGCGCGTTCGACGCCTTGCGGTGAGCTGAAACCTGGCCGCGATAGGTGTTTTGCGAGACGCCGGCGGCAATGCCCTTCGAGACGATGCGGCTCGATGTGTTCTTGCCGAGATGGATCATTTTCGTGCCGCTGTCGACCTGCTGATGGCCATTCGAAACGGCAATCGAGTAGAACTCGCCACGGCTGTCGTCGCCGCGCAGAATGCAGGACGGATACTTCCAGGTGATCGCCGAACCGGTCTCGACCTGCGTCCAGGAGATCTTGGAGCGGTGGCCGCGGCAATCGCCACGCTTGGTGACGAAATTGTAGATGCCGCCCTTGCCCTGCTTGTCGCCCGGATACCAGTTCTGCACCGTCGAATACTTGATCTCGGCATCATCGAGCGCAACCAGCTCGACAACGGCTGCGTGCAGCTGGTTTTCGTCGCGCTGCGGCGCCGTGCAGCCTTCGAGATAGGAGACGTAGGCACCTTCCTCGGCGATGATCAGCGTGCGCTCGAACTGGCCGGTATTCTTCTCGTTGATGCGGAAATAGGTCGACAGCTCCATCGGGCAACGAACGCCCTTCGGCACGAAGACGAAGGAGCCATCGGTGAAGACGGCCGAATTCAGCGTCGCATAGAAATTATCCGAGGTCGGCACGACGGAGCCGAGATATTTGCGCACCAGTTCCGGATGCTCGCGGATGGCTTCCGAGATCGACATGAAGATCACGCCGGCCTTCTTCAGCTCTTCCTTGAAGGTCGTCACGACCGAGACGGAATCGAACACCGCATCGACCGCGATCTTCGGCTTTTCGACGCCGGCAAGGATCTCCTGCTCGCGTAGCGGAATGCCAAGCTTCTCATAGGTCTTCAGAAGTTCCGGATCGACGTCGTCGAGCGACTTCGGGCCAGCAAACTTCTTCGGCGCGGCGTAGTAATAGATGTCGTTGAAGTCGATCTTCGGATAGTCGACGCGTGCCCATGTCGGCTCTTCCAGCGTCAGCCAGCGGCGATAGGCTTCCAGACGCCATTCCAGCATCCATTCCGGCTCTTGCTTCTTGGCGGAAATAAAACGGACAATGTCTTCGGACAGACCCTTGGGAGCCTTATCCATTTCGATGACGGTCTCAAAACCATACTTGTATTGGTCCACGTCAATCAGGCGAACCTGATCGACCGTTTCCTGGACTGCAGGCATTTCGTTCTCCAATCTCGCCGGATCCAAGGTCCGGCAGCTTGTCAACGTTGCGGCAGACTTATGTCTGCCCTCTATGTAGTCGGCCAAAAGGGACTTTTCACCCCGATTGGCAAGCGGAAATTTCGGTTTCCGCAAAATTGTGGCCCTTAGGCCGCCGCGCCCGCGAGCTTGCGCCTTGCCGCTATGCGGGCAAACGCAGCGACTGCGCGATCGATATCGGCTTCGGTCGTGCTCGGCCCCAGCGAAATACGGAGAGCCCCGAGCTTCGGGTCGCACCCCATCGCCACGAGCACATGGCTTTCTCCCACCTTGCCCGACGAGCAGGCTGAGCCCGCCGATATGGCAACCCCTTCAAGATCGAAGGCGATCTGGCCGGTTTCGGATTTCAGTCCCGGCAGCGTGAAGAAGCTGGTGTTCGGAACGCGTGGGCCATTCTTTCCGTGAATGATGACATCCGGTGCCGCAAGCTCCATGCCCGCCTCCAGCCGGTCGCGCAATGAAGCGATCGCAGCATTGCGAACCTCGAAATCTGCCGCAGCAGCCTCGGCTGCCACACCGAAGCCGACGATGGCAAGCGTGTTTTCCGTGCCCGAGCGATGGCCCTTTTCCTGGCCGCCGCCATGGATCAACGGCTTCGGCATCAGCACCTCGCCGCGCGAGACGAGCGCGCCAACGCCTTTAGGGCCGCCGATCTTGTGCGAGGATAAAATCAGAAAATCCGCGCCGATCGCATTGATATCGAGCGGAACGCGGCCAGCCGCCTGAACCGCATCGACCACGAAGAGCCCGCCGGCAGTCTGAACAAGCTTTGCCGCCTCAACGACAGGCTGGAGAATTCCGGTCTCGTTGTTGGCAAGCATGATCGCCACCATCGGCAAGCCGCTCGCCTTGTCGTGGGCAGCGAGCATGGCCTCCAGTGCAGCAAGATCGACCGTACCGTCCGATGTCACCGGTATTTCGCTGACATTATCCCTGGCAAATCGCCCGCCTTCGCGCACGGCCGGATGCTCGACAGCCGATATATAAAGGTGACTGACAACGAGAGGCGTGCGCCCCATGCGGAATTCCGGCGTCAGCACCATATTGGCCGCTTCGGTGGCGCCGCTGGTGAAAACGACGTGGGCAGCTTCTGCGCCCGCAAGAGCCGCAACTTGCCGGCGTGCGGCCTCGACAGCTGCGCGCGCTGCCCTACCTTCGCCGTGAACGGAATTGGGGTTGCCTTGAATATCCATCGCACGCAGCATGGCTTCGCGGGCCGCCGGATGGAGCGGCGCGGTAGCATTCCAGTCGAGATAGAGGCGTGTTGCAGCCATAATCTTCTTCCTGCGCGACTTTGCTTTGCTGCGACCGGCTCATTTTCCTTGAAATTTCAGCCGGGCATGCCTTATGACACGTTCCACAAACCGTTGCGCAAACAACGCGCGGACCACCGCATCAAGTTTCGAATTGTTCTAAACTGCGTTCTAGAAAAGATGAGCGCATTCGTCAAGTCAACTTGCTGCGTGCCGTAAGGTTTGAACGCAGAAAAAGAAGAGCCGGAGTATCGATGCCCGAAGTAATTTTCAACGGCCCCGCGGGTCGCCTTGAAGGCCGCTATCAGCCCTCCAAGGAAAAGAGCGCCCCGATCGCGATTATCCTTCATCCCCATCCGCAGTTCGGCGGTACGATGAACAATCAGGTGGTCTACCAGCTCTTCTATATGTTCCAGAAGCGCGGCTTCACCACGCTCCGCTTCAATTTCCGCGGCATCGGCCGCAGCCAGGGCGAATTCGACCACGGTGCCGGCGAACTTTCCGATGCGGCGTCGGCGCTCGACTGGGTTCAGAGCCTTCATCCTGATTCGAAGAGCTGTTGGGTTGCCGGCTACTCCTTTGGCGCCTGGATCGGCATGCAGCTGCTGATGCGCCGTCCGGAAATCGAAGGCTTCATGTCGATCGCGCCACAGCCGAACATTTATGACTTCTCCTTCTTGGCACCCTGCCCCTCGTCCGGCCTGATCATCAACGGCGATGCCGACAAGGTCGCGCCTGAAAAGGACGTCAACGGGCTCGTCGAGAAGCTGAAGACCCAGAAGGGCATCCTGATCACGCACAAGGTGGTTCCGGGAGCCAACCACTTCTTCAACGGCCAGGTCGAAACGCTCCTCGGCGAATGTGAGGATTATCTCGATCGTCGCCTGAACGGCGAACTGGTGCCGGAACCGGCTGCCAAGCGCATTCGCTAAGAAGCAGCGCCCTCTCAGAGCGTTTCCGCCGTTCTTTGAAACACGGAAACGCTCAATCTTGCTGTTTTACGCATTCCAGTCGAAAATCCGCTGCGCATTTTTGCCGGAACTGCTGCTAGCGTGACATCCTGAAGCAAAGGCCTGCAGTGCCGCTGACAACGATCGGCGCTTCGTACTGCATGCCGATTTTTTGTAGCACCCGCTGCGAAGCAACGTTTTCCGGATGCGTGAATGCGATGAACCGGTCAGCAAAGCCGCGGCGGAAAAACCACTGCGCGAGTGCGCCGGCGATCTCCGTGGCGTAACCGTTGCCCCAGGCGTCCTGCCGAAGCGAATAGCCGAGTTCGAACTCGCCCCGCCCCCTCTCCTGAAGGCGCGAAAAGCCGGCGCGACCGATAAAGCGTCCGTCCTCTCGTCGCAGCATCTTATATTTGGTCACGCCATCTCGCGCATGTTCATCGAACCAGCTTTTCAGCCGCTCCTCGGCCTTCTCCAGCGTCCAAGGAGCCGCGCCCGAGAGATAGCGCGTGGTCTCGATCGTAGAATGCAATTGCCGAATCGCTTCGGCATCACCCTTGTCCCACATCGTCAGAACGAGGCGTGGGGTTTCGAGTATGATGGTTTGACTCATCTGCCTTGCCTGTATTCCTGATGGATCTGCTTCCTGCCGTAACGTGTATGGCGACCCCGATTGACAACCGGCCGATCAGTGCTAACCGCTCAGGCTGATTTCAACAAGTCGATCAAGCGACAATATCGCGTGCGAAAGCCCGCCGAAGCGGGCCTTCAGATTATCGCCTGGTATCATCCGTCAGTGACATGCCGGCAGGCCGGGAGCGCCGCATTTCTTCTTTTCCGGAGGCTTCTGCGGCGGAGGCGGAGGTGGTCTCTTCGCCTGCTGCTGCACGACCTTCGGCTGCGGCTGCGGTTGCGGCCTGGGTTGAGCCTGCGGCTTCGGCTGAGCCTGTGGCTTTGGTGCCTGCGCCACCACATGGGGCGCGGGTTTGGGTTGCGCAGGAGCCGGATTGGCTTGCCGGGGCGGCGTAGCAGCGACATGCGGCTGATTGTTGACCCGAGCTTGGTTGCTGGGGATGGCCTTGGGCTTCGCCGGAGTTCTGGCGGCGACAGCCGGCGCTGCCGGGACCTGCGCATTGGGCTTCGGTGCAGCGGCAACCGGATTCGGTTTGCCGCCCGGCATTGCTTGCGGTGCCGGGGTCTTGGCAATCTGGCTTTGCCCCTTCACGGCAGGTGCATTACCAACGGCCGGCAGCGGTTGTCCCTTGGCACCGGGAAGCGCATGTGTGTTGGCGTTCGGTGTCGTCTGAGGCTGTTGAGCCTGCTTCGTCTGCGCCGCGCCAGGGTTGGCTGGCAGCTTGCCCGTGGCTGGCAAAGGCTGACCGTTCGCGCCGGGAAGCGCGTGAGCAGTGGCATTCGTGCCTTGCTGGGTAGGTTGAGTGGCAACAGCCGGATTATGCACCGCATTCGGCGCAGCTTGCGGCGGTTGCCCCTGCTTCGTCTGAGCCGTTCCCTGATTGACGGGCGGCTTGCCACCAGCCGGCAGCGGCTGACCATTTGTGCCTGGAAGCACGTGGGCAGCGGCATTTCCGCCTTGCGGCTGCGCCGACGGCGCCGCCGCCGGAGCAGCTCCAGGCACCGTCTTGACGGCCGCGGCGGGATTCTGCGTTTGTATAACAGCGGCCTTCTTCTGCACCGATGGCGGCAGGGCAACATGCAGTGCCGCGGCACCCGCGCCGGCAAGGACAGCGGCTCCGGCGATCTTCTGCCCTGTCGTCAATCCCGGAGTTGCCGGTGCAGCTCCATTTTCGTTGGTCGTGGTAGTGGTATTGTTGTTGATGACCGTCGTGTTGTTCACGACCGTATTGTGGATGTTGTTGAAGATGACGTTGTTTTCCGGCGGCGCGACATCACGGGGCGGCTCCACCCAATCAGGGACCGGAACGTAGGTCGGCGCCGGCAACACGTAGAGATCGACCGCGGGCTGCGGCGGCGGCAGCACGACGAAATCCGGCGGCGGCGGTGCCAGGAAGACAACGGGCGGCGGCGGGGCATAACCGAAATCGGCATCATCGAAATAAAGCACGGGACGGTCGACATAGACCACTTCCGGCGGCGGCGGCGGCGGCACATCATACTCGATCACGGTGAAGGACGGCGGCGGCTCGAGGGCTGCCTCGAAATGCTCGAGACGGCGGCGGGCATCCCAGACATGGGGACCGCGCGGATAGCGCCTCAGATAAGACCAATAGGCTTCGGGCGTATCGGCAATCCAGGTCTCGCGCCAGGTGATAGCCTCGCGGCGGGCGGCAACAATGGCGCGGACACGCCTGACCATGGAATCGTTCGGATAGGCGGCGAGGAAATCCTCATAGCCCTGCAGCGTGTCGCGATCGAGCGCCGCGAAATAGGCATCCCGTTCGTCGAAATCGCGAATGGGCTTCGTCCGGTTTGCCACATCCTCGGTGCTCGGCACAGCAGCAGCCGGCGCATTCGGACCGCGATCGAAGAAAGTGAAGGCGTTCTTGAATTTGGAGGCATCCCAGGAAATCTCGGCGCCCTTGGTCAAGTCGCCGACCCGCAACCGTGTGCGATCGAAGACGTCATCAAGCGAAAGGCCGCCAACACGGATCATCTCAGCCAGCGCATGCGCGTAGGAACCATAGGGACCGGCCTCCTGCGGTGCGACCGTGCCGGGCGCGGCATTGAACGCGATCAACTGATTGGCATCGGGATCGACCAGCGCCAGACCGCCGGCCAGCGGCTGACTGGACTGCACGAAGGGATTGGCCCTCGCCGTATCCAGCACGACAATGCTGCCGCGATTGTTTATGGCGGACAGCGATTTGGTGAAGTCGCTCATGCGGACCGCCTGAACGGGGACATCCGTGGCATTGGCGATCTGCGCATCGATAGGCACGAAATAATTATCGCCCTGATACTGCAAACCGTAGCCCGCTAGATAGACGAAGACGACGGTATCGGGGCCCGACGCGTTGGCTTTCGTCAGAAAGTCGCGCATGGCATCGCGCAACCCGTTCTGGTCGAGGTCGCGCGCGCCGATCACATCGAAGCCCGCGGCCTGCAGCGTTTGCGCGATCAGGCCGGCATCGTTGGCCGGCGTCGGAAGCGCGCCCACTGTGTAGGCGGCATTACCCACGACAAACGCTATTCTCTTTTCAGGGGAACCCTGAGCTTCGGCCGGATTCGCAGCAGCAATACCGGCCAAAACCAACATCATGGCAAAAAATGCCCAGATCGTCTTTGTGGATGACAATCCCAACTTCGAAAGCAGAGGCGACATACCGGTTTCTTTCACGAAACATGAGGTGCGTACGGGGATCAACGGAAAATCACTAGGATTTAATTCGGGCGAATGCGCGGCTTATTCCCGGCAGCTTCGCGACCATGTTACGATCTATTGACGTTCAGAAGCGCTCGTTTACACATCTCGCCAGCGCCGAAACTTGTCGTCTTCCCCACCAAAATGATGACGCGTGCGTAAATCGGTGCTAAACGCGCCCCGCGACATCAAACAATAGCGACCTCGCCGCGCTTTCAGGCATGCGGCATCGAGAGACCAAGATCATGGCTGAGTTCAAATCCGATTTCCTGCACACCCTGCAAGAGCGCGGCTTCATTCATCAGATTTCCGATGAAGCCGGCCTCGACGACCTCTTCACCAAGGAAACCGTGACGGCCTATATCGGCTATGATCCGACGGCATCGAGCCTCCATGTCGGCCATCTCACCCAAATCATGATGCTGCACTGGCTCCAGGCGACCGGCCATCGGCCGATCTCCCTGATGGGCGGCGGCACCGGCATGGTCGGTGATCCCTCTTTCAAGGAGGAAGCACGCAAATTGATGACCATCGACATGATCGAGGACAATATCGCTTCGATCAAGCGCTGCTTCTCCAACTACCTCGACTACAATAAGCCGGGCAACGCTGCCTTGATGATCAACAATGCCGAGTGGCTGCGCTCGCTGAACTATCTCGAATTCTTGCGCGATGTCGGCCGGCATTTTTCCGTCAACCGCATGCTGTCCTTCGACAGTGTGAAGACGCGCCTTGACCGCGAACAGTCGCTGTCGTTCCTCGAATTCAACTATATGATCCTGCAGGCCTACGATTTCGTCGAATTGGCCAAGCGTTGCGATTGCCGTCTGCAGATGGGCGGCTCGGATCAGTGGGGCAATATCGTCAACGGCATCGATCTCGGTCACCGCATGGGAACGAAGCAGCTCTTTGCTTTGACCTCGCCCCTGCTGACAACCTCTTCCGGTGCCAAGATGGGCAAATCGGCTTCTGGCGCCGTCTGGCTGAATGCCGACCTGCTGCCGGTCTATGATTTCTGGCAATACTGGCGCAACACCGAGGATGCCGACGTTCCGCGCTTCCTCAAGCTGTTCACGACATTGCCGATGGACGAGATTGCACGGCTTTCCGCCATCGCGGGCTCCGAACTCAACGAGGTCAAGAAGATCCTCGCGACTGAAGTCACGGCGATCCTTCACGGCCGCGCGGCAGCCGAGCAGGCCGCCGAGACCGCCCGCAAGACCTTCGAGGAAGGCGGCCTGTCGGAAAACCTGCCGTCGATCGACGTCCCGGCTTCCGAACTTGGAGCCGGAATCGGGCTTCTGGCTCTGATCGTCCGCGCCGGCCTTGCCGGTTCGAACGGCGAGGCACGCCGTCATGTGCAGGGCGGCGCAGTGCGCATCAACGATCAGGCCATCAGCGACGAGCGCAAGGTGATTGGTACCGGCGAAGTCACAGCCGATGGTGTCATCAAGCTCTCTCTCGGCAAGAAGAAGCACATCCTGATCCGTCCGGCCGCTTGAGCGTCCGGATAGGAAGAGACGAAGAGAGCCGGCGCCCTCGCGCCGGCTTTATCATTTGGGCCAGCGCGGATGCATAGTATTATCAACGCTGGCCGGATGATTTTTTCATTCCCATGTCGGATTGCGGCCTGCCCATTCGTCCTCAGCTCAGACCATGTGCATGGAGGTGACTTATGGATGAATTGCCGGTGATCAAAACGAGGCGTAAAGGCCGAAACCTTACGCAAAGCATGCTGATTCCAAGCGAAGGCATGATCATCCGCGCACTCTGGGCGGCACCGCCGGGGCTATTGTCTGACATTGCGGACTTGAGACAGGCACTTGCCAGGCAGTATGGCGCGGATGCCTGCTGCCCTGTCACTGTTCAGCGACATCTGGTTCAGATCAGCCAGAGCGGCACGGCTCCATTCTGGCGCATCGTGGACCCTGATCGACCATTCGCCAAGCGCATGAGCGGTGGGCCGGAGCGCATACGCGAGCGACTGGCGGAAGAAAGATAGTCCACCTATCTCTCCACTATCGAAAGGCGGCAGCCTCGGCTTCGCGCCGCTTCAATACTCAAATATCTGCCTGAAAACGCCCGGCGCGATGATCGAGAGAGGATTGATCTGCAGGTTCGATTTCTCGATCGTACCGGTCAGCCTGAAGGTAATGCCGATCAAGCCGCGATCGCTGCCATTGCCCAGGATGAAGCCGACGATCGGAACTTCCGCGAACAGCCGGTTCAGGCCGTAGGCGGGCATGAAGGTTCCCGTCATGTCCATCTTACCGTTGGCATCCTTCAGCACGCCCTGGAAGGTTGCCCCGACCTGCACGCCCCGGACGACGCCATTTTCGACGGAGAGCACCCCATCGCGCATCACCAGCCGCGCAAAGCCGCGCTCGAAATTCTGCGAACGCGTATCGATATTCTGCTTCACAGCCGAATTCAGGCTTTTGCCGTTCTTTCCGCTCGGCGTCGATACGATGGTCGAGAGTTTCTTGTCATCGATGATGGAGAAGTTGCGGATGTCGAGCGAGCCGTCCCAGTCATCCTGCCCGATCGAGCGCAGCGACAGATTGAGCAGCCCACCTTGCAAATGTTTGTAGAGGTCGGTGAAGC
Source organism: Rhizobium centroccidentale (assembly GCF_030182565.1). NCBI lineage: Bacteria > Pseudomonadati > Pseudomonadota > Alphaproteobacteria > Hyphomicrobiales > Rhizobiaceae > Rhizobium > Rhizobium centroccidentale. The sequence goes on from NZ_JAQJCG010000010.1 coordinate 28,952, forward strand.
GCGCAACCGCACCGGCGTCGCCGCTTGTGATACGGATGACGCCATTGGCGCCTTTGCTCATCTGGGTGACGAGGGCTTCGCCGCTACGGGTTATGCCGGAAAAATCGGCAGCTGTCGTCTTGCCGCCGGAGATCGAATAGACGCCTTTGACATTGCCGATCGTCTCATCGTTGAAGCCGATGACCTTGTCGAGATTGGCGCGAACGGTTGCGCTCGCCGAAGCGTCTCCGTCCGAACTCTGCTGGCCGCCCGATGTTGACGCCTTCAGGCGCGCAAGGATCGGACGTATGTCGGCGGAATTGCCCGATATCGCGACGTCGTAGCCGCCACTCTTGCCCCGCTTCAGCGAAAGCGCGAAATCATCGAGCGCCGAGAGCTTCACGCTGTCGAAGCTTGCCGAGGTGAGACTTCCCTTGCTAATCAGAAGATCGCCGCTGGCGCCGAACCCATCCCCCTTGAGCGTGAAATTCTTGAGCGTCGTCTGGCTATCCGGACCGGATGCCTCGAACTGCGCAGTCGCCGCAATGCCGCTGCCCTTCGACCAGCCGACCCACGGCACGGTCAGGGCAGCTTTGCCGAGATCGACCTTGACGCCCTGGCGATCATCGTCGATGCGCGTCAACTCCACTTTGACAGGCCCGTCAACTATGTCCCGAAGCCCGGGCAGAACGGTGTTGCGCTGCGCATCGGTCAGTGTCGCCGTGATCACGCGGGCGCGCTTGACGGTCGATTTGCTGTCGGTCGGTTCCACCATGTCGATCTGGGCCGGAATACTGTCGATCTGGGCCTGAGCTTGCAGATGCACGGATTGCGGATCGGCCGAAATCACACCGGTCAGATTGTCGATCTTGCGATTGTTCATCGGCTTCAAGAGATCGACATTGTCGAGATTGAGCTTTGCCTGCCAGTCCGGCGGAGGCGGCTGCTGATCCTTGATAAGCCCTATCCTGGCATCGACCTTGGCGACGATCTTGCCGTTGAAATCCTCCGGCTTGAATTCGGTCCGCTGCAGGACCTCAAGAGGCTTATAGGTCAGAAGTTCGCCGATCGCATCGCCGGAGCCTGAAATCGTCAAATCAAGATCGGCCATCAGCGGCTTGTCGTAAGTCGCCGGGATCGAGAAGCTGCTGTCACTCAGCGTGATCGTACGGCCTGTCGGAAAATAGGACGTGGCCGTGGCGATATTGACGACCATATTCGGACCGGTCAGATCGAAATGCGCCTTGGTATCGCGCAACGGCGGGATTTCGCCTGGAATATTCATCCGCGCGCCGTCGATATCGAAGGCAATATGCAGCTCGTTTTTGCCAAGCTGCAGCTTGCCGGTCTGTGCCGCCTCTCGCAGCCGGCCAGCCGGAATGAAGACCGATATGGCGGCATTGGTTACCGAGCCACCGAAAAGATTGCCCTCGACCCAGATCCTGGGTTTCGAAGCCATCCAGAAAGGCCACAGCTGTTTGACAACGGCCGTATCCAGCTTGTCCGCACGGCCACCGAAACTGATCTCCGGCGAACTATCACCGAGCTTCATATGCAGGGAGCCGAAAAGCGCGCCCTGCGGCGTCGATATGCCGAGATTGTCGAACTGAAATTCCTTGGTCGCAGAAAAGAAGCGCCCCGTGGCGCGACCGTCGAAGCTGACGGGCTTCTCCCCCGAGAGAGATGAAGCGGCGACGCCGTCCTTGATCACGAAATCGATGCCGAAACCCTTGCCTGCATTGGCGTCGACACGATCGAGATCGATGATCGCACCGGAAAAGGGTGCAATCGTCCGGAGAAACTGCGCTTTGGAAGGCGCAATCTCCAGGGTCTGGTGATCGAAGTTGTACGCGAGGTTGATATTGGCCTGCGTCAACTCCTGCGCATCATGGTCCATATATAGGATGCCGGGCTGGACATTGATGGTTGCGCTCAGCTTCGGATCGACGCCTGCGTCGCCCCTGACGGCCGAAAGCGTGACGTCTCCGAAGGCCGTCAGCCCCTGCCGTGGCGTCCCGTTCGGGTCATAGGTCATCGTGAGGGGCTTGAGATCGAGATTGGATATCCTGGCCGCCAGCGACGAGCTATGACCGGCCTCATTTTGATCCGCCCTCACGTCCAGGAGCGCTACCGACCCATTGAGCGCGACCTGGCCATAGAGATGCAGAGAATTCGGCGCCGCCCGCTCGAATGTGAGGTTGTCGACGACGAGGGAGATCGGATCACCGTCCTGTCGCGCCAGCTTCATCGAGAAGCCGGAAATGCGCACGGAGTTCGTGCCGCCGCGCTGGACGAAATGTTCGAGAAAATCGAGATTGTCGAAGGCCGCATTCAGGGCCTTGGGCAAGGCATCGACGCGCAAGGCGGTCAAATCCACCGGGTCGCCTTGCGGCAGCAGCGAAGTATCGAGCGCGATCCCCTCTGCCGCTACACTTGCCACTTCCACCCTGCCCTCGATGAGGGCCAGTGGGTCTAACTCCATGTTGACGGCTGACATCGTCGACAGATGCTTGCCGCTCTCCTGATCGACGACATTGACGTCGCGGGCCTCCAGCGCCAGGCGCAGGTCGGAGGTAAAGCGGATCACGGTCGCGCCGACCTCTGCCTTGTAACGCGGGCCGATCGCCTGATCGAGGGCGGTTTGCGCCTTCTGCGACAGCGGCGCATCGAAGATGCCGCCTTCGATGGTCGCGATGACGGCACCGAGAATGATGGCGAGAAAGGCAAAGAAAACCAACGTCATGCGGCAGACGTGCCAAACATGCGAGCGCTTGCGGCGAACGCGCTCCGGCACATGCACGATCAACGGATCTTCGACCTGAGCGGACGGCAGATGGTCGAGCGACACGAGATCCTTTTTGCGGAATGTTACCTTTTCGCCTCGGATCACTCCTGCGCGTGCCTTTCACTTATACAATTTTGTTGGTGACGCTGCGTCCCATTGGACGGCACACGCGAGCAGTATATATGCCTTACCTCAAGTGTCATCTAAAAAACCGGCAAAAGAAAGGTTTTCCCGTGGCGGAAGTTTTTCCGATTCAACTGAACATCGGCGACAAGGCACCGGATTTCGATCTTCCGCGCGATGGCGGCGAGCGCGTTCGCCTTGCCGATTTTGCCGGCAAGCCGCTGGTGATCTATTTCTACCCGAAGGACGATACGACCGCCTGCACGACAGAATCGATTACCTTCACGGCACTGTCAGCCGATTTCGCAAAGCTCGGCGTCGCCCTCCTCGGCGTCTCGCCTGACACGGTGAAAAGCCACGACAAATTCGTCAAGAAGCATGCGCTTTCCGTGCCGCTCGCCTCCGACGAGGAAAAGACCATGGCAATGGCGTATGGCGTCTGGCGCGAAAAGAGCATGTACGGCCGTACCTATATGGGTGTGGTGCGTTCGACTTTCCTGATCGATGCCGATGGGCGCATCGCTGCAATATGGGATAAGGTCAAGGTCGCTGGACACGCCGAAGCCGTTCTGGCGGCAGCCAGGGAGCTCTGAGGGCATGCCCGGCAGTCCCGAAACCATCACGTCGCTGCGCGGCGGCGCCATTGCCGCGATCCGTTCGGCCGATCTCGATCTGAAGACCGAGCTCGCCCAGGAATCGGCGACACGTTGGTTTGCCCGCACCCTGTCGTTGCGCTCGCCGCTTGACCCGCCGCTCGCCGATCGGCCCGGCCGGCCCGAAAAGCCGGAGCTTGTGCCGCCGAAAAACATGGAGAAGCGCTCGCTGCATACGCTCAAGGGCCGCATCGCATTGTTGCATGCCATTGCCCATATCGAGCTGAATGCCGTCGATCTGGCGCTCGATATCGTCGCGCGCTTTGCAACCGGCCCGGTTCCCAATTCCTTCTTCGACGGCTGGATGCAGGTTGCCTTCGAAGAGGCCAAGCATTTTCGCATGGTGCGGGCGCGCCTGCGCGAGTTGGGTGCAGACTATGGCGATCTGCCAGCCCACGACGGTCTGTGGCAGGCGGCCCATGCGACCCGCACCGATCTGACCGCGCGCCTGGCGGTCGTGCCTCTGATCCTCGAAGCGAGAGGTTTGGACGTGACGCCGGCCCTTCAGGCGAAGATGCGCGAAACCGGCGATCTCGAAAGCGCCGCCGTCCTAGATGTCATCTACAATGACGAGAAAGGCCATGTTGCCGTCGGTGCGAAATGGTTTCGCTTCCTCTGCGCTCGGGAGAAGCGCGATCCGGCTCGAACCTTCCAGGAACTGGTCCGCGCCAACTTCCGCGGTTCGTTGAAGGCCCCCTTCAATGACATCGCGCGGGCGGAAGCCGGGCTGACGCCATCCTTCTATCGCTCCCTGACATCTACAAGCAATGCCTGATATACTACTAGCAACAAGCGGCTTTTCCGGCATTTAATACTGCAATAGAAAGCATTCGTTAACCATAATGTCGTGTACTTCCATCGGGTGCCAACGGGCACCGATTGGGAGAGTCTCGGTGACAGCAAAGCCTCAGAACCGGGTTTTCGGCAAGCAACAACGGCATCACACCATCATCCTCGCCAGCGGCGATACGGTGCGACATATGACCGTGCGCCCATGGATGGCCGCGGTCGCCGTCTGCATGGTCGGGGTCTTTTCGATCGGCTATCTTCTTGCGACCTCCTACCTAGTCCTGCGTGACGATCTCATCGGCGCGACGATGGCCCGCCAGGCGCGCATGCAATATGACTATGAAGATCGCATCGCCGCGCTGCGTGCCCAAGTCGACCGCGTCACCTCGCGTCAACTCCTGGATCAGCAGGTCGTGGAGGAGAAGGTCGATAAGCTGATCGAACAGCAGCAGCAACTTTCCTCACGCAACGGCAAGCTCAGCACTCTTCTCGACCGGGCAGAGAATTCCGGCCTGACCGACAAGAGCGTGCATCCAGATGCCAACGCTGTCGTGCCAAAGAATGAACATGCCCAACTGACCTCACCAAAGGCAATCGAAAAGCTTCTCCTGAGCGGCAAGCCGGCTGACGCCACACCCGACAACTCCACGCTCGCCTATGTCCCTGCCCCCGAAACCGTCGCCGACCGTGCCGATCGGGTCTTCTCCAAGGTGACGCTGTCGCTGAAGCACATTGAGCAGGATCAATTGTCCCGCATCCGCAATCTCACCGCTGGTGCGTCAGAAACCGCCAACGAGATCCAATCGATCATGCAGAACGTCGGGATCAGGGTTCCGAACGAGGTCGCCAATGCTGCTCGTGAAGACACGGATGGCGGCGTTGGGGGGCCTTATGTGCCGCCTGAGAATGTCGATCAGTTCGAACAGTCCATGGCGGAGCTCGATACCGCTTTGACGCATCTGGAGACGGTGCGGAGTGCCGCCGAAAGCCTGCCATTCCGCAATCCGGCACCAGGCAAGCTCGTTACCAGCCCTTTCGGCAACCGCAAGGATCCCTTCTTCGGCACGCTGGCCCTCCACACCGGCACGGATTTTCATTTCAGCCCCGGTGAGAGGATCAAGGCCACCGCCCCCGGCAAAGTGGTTTCGGCGGGCTGGACTGGCGGGTACGGCAACATGGTGGAGATCGACCACGGCGACGGTATCTCCACCCGCTATGGGCATATGGAACAGGTGCTCGTCAAAGTCGGCGACAAGGTTGGCGCCGGCGATGCGATCGGTCTGGCCGGCAGTACGGGGCGCTCGACAGGAACTCATCTGCATTATGAAGTGCGCGAGAACGGACATGCCATAGACCCGATGTATTTCATTGGCGCCGGCACGAAACTCGCAAGTTACATCAGCGGATTGGGCGCAATTTAGCTGCGGGAATTGTGACAAACGCGCAACAAAGATGGCACTAATCCGAAAATTGCGTTATGAATGAACTTCAGGCCTGTTGAAGCTTCTGCTTTCCTTGACTTCCCGGGTATTTGGTTCTATGTCGCGCTGCATTGCGGCACGCTCCTGTGTGTCGACTCATGGTGTTCGACTGAACCAAGACGGAATTAGATTTCCCTTTGACAACATTTGCTGACCTTGGCCTGAGCCAAAAAGTCCTTTCCGCGGTGACTGACGCGGGCTACACCACACCGACTCCTATCCAGGCCGGTGCAATCCCCTTTGCGCTTCAGCGCCGCGACATCTGCGGCATTGCCCAGACAGGGACCGGCAAGACGGCCTCCTTTGTGCTGCCGATGCTGACACTGCTCGAAAAGGGCCGCGCTCGCGCTCGCATGCCGCGCACGCTCATTCTGGAGCCAACGCGCGAACTCGCAGCGCAGGTCGCCGAAAACTTCGAGAAGTACGGCAAGAACCACCGCCTGAACATCGCCCTTCTGATTGGCGGCGTTTCCTTCGAAGAGCAGGATCGCAAGCTTGAGCGTGGCGCCGATGTACTGATCTGCACGCCCGGTCGCCTGCTGGACCATTTCGAACGCGGCAAGCTGCTGATGAGCGCCGTCGAGATCTTCGTGATCGACGAAGCCGACCGCATGCTCGACATGGGCTTCATCCCGGATATCGAACGCATCGCCAAGCTCATCCCCTTCACGCGCCAGACGCTGTTCTTCTCGGCAACGATGCCGCCGGAAATCCAGAAGCTGGCCGATCGCTTCCTGCAGAACCCAGAACGCGTCGAAGTCGCCAAGCCGGCATCGACCGCCAAGACCGTGACGCAGCGTTTCGTCGCCTCGCATGGCAAGGATTACGAGAAGCGCGCCACGCTGCGTGATCTCATCCGCGCCCAGACGGATCTGAAGAACGCAATCATCTTCTGCAATCGCAAGAAGGATGTGGCCGATCTCTTCCGCTCGCTCGAACGCCATGGCTTTTCTGTCGGTGCGTTGCATGGCGACATGGATCAGCGTTCGCGCACGACGATGTTGCAGAACTTCCGTGACGGACAGATCCAGCTTCTCGTCGCCTCCGACGTCGCAGCTCGGGGTCTCGATCTTCCCGATGTCGGTCACGTCTTCAATTTCGATGTTCCGATCCATTCGGAAGACTATGTCCATCGTATCGGCCGCACCGGTCGCGCCGGTCGCTCCGGCGCTGCGTTCACCATCGTGACGAAGCGTGACACGAAGCATGTCGACGCGATCGAGAAGCTGATCGGCGAAGATGTCCAATGGCTGAACGGCGATCTTTCGGCTCTGCCGCCCGCTGATGAGAGTGGTGACGACAACCGTTCGTCCCGCCGCCGCGATCAGAAGGGCAAGGGCCGCGATCGGGATCGCAGCCGCGGAGGCCGCAACGCCTCGAGTCATAAATCTGATATCGACGTCGAGGATAATGACGTCATAGCGATCGAAGCAGCACCAGCAAAGGCCGAAAGCGTGAAGAACGAGCGCAAGTCTGAGAACAACAATAACAGATCCCATAACGGTTCTCGCAACAGCCACCGGCCCTTCCCTGCTGCCAATGACGATCACCGCGAGCGCCGCAATCGCTATCGCGATCAGGACGATGGCCCGACGCCGGTTGGCTTCGGCGACGATATTCCGGCTTTCATGCTCATTGTGGCAAACGCCAAGGCCTGACAATCTCCATCTGCCGCCGATCCGAACCACTGCGCCGGACGTCGCGGCAAATCTCGGAATCCCGGCATGGGCAAGCCCGGCATCGATTTCCCAGGATTAGGAACCGGTCTCGCAATCTTGCGGGACGGCAAGCTCTTGCTTTATCGGCGCCTGAAGGCACCGGAAGCCGGATGCTGGAGCATCGTCGGCGGCAAGGTCGATCATATGGAGGCATCCGCTAGGGCCGCCGTCCGCGAAGCCGAAGAGGAAAGCGGCCTCTCCATCGGCGAGATCGATTATCTTTGCACCGAAGAAGTTATCAACGAGACCGACAATCAGCACTGGATCTCGCTGATCTATATCTGCAGGGACTTTTCCGGCGAACCCCGGCTGATGGAACCGGACAAGCTCTCCGATTTCGGCTGGTTCGGCCGCGGCGAGTTGCCGGCTCAGCTTTCAGAATTCGCCAAGGCGACGATCGCCCATTTGAGCGAAGCGGATTTCCGCTGACGCCTATTTATCCGAGCGAAGCGCAGCCTCATAGGCAAGCCGCACCCAGCGCGCCATTTCATCGGGATCGTCGAACGCATCGTCGGGTATCGACCAATAGGGCATGTTGACGGCCTTGCCTTTCTTGCCCTCGTAAGCCCAGCGCCGAGCACCTGCCGCTTCGAATTCAGAAGCACTGGTATCGTCAGCCTTCAGAAGGATTTCGTCGCCCACTTCCAGCGCCAGGATTCGACCCATATGGTAGATTCCCTTGCCGCCGAACATCCGTTTGATGGTGATCGGTCCGAGTGACTGAAACATCTCCTCGATATCGATATTGTCCATTCGCTACCCCTTCAAAATCCCACCGGCCGCGACAACGGCTTCGGGCGTATCGACATCGAGATGTGCCGCCTCGCCGATCTCGACATCGATAACCGGAAGCCCCGACGTCTCGATGATATGCCGGGCACCCACATCGCCCTCCAGCCGCATCACGGCGTTCAAGACCGATCGTGGCAGGATGACGGGATTGCCACGCTTACCGCCCGATACCGCCCGCACGATCGCCTGACCATTCGCCTCACGGAAGGCGGCAACCAAGGCTTTCAGATCGTCGCCGGTGACGCCGGGCATGTCGGCCAGCATGATAAGAACGCCGTCGGCCCTCTGTGCTGCCGGCGCACCAACGCCGGCAACCAACGAACTCGCCATGCCCGAGGCGTAATCCGGATTGAATACCGCTTCGACGGCGAGACCCCTTAGTGCGGTTTCAATCTCATCGCGCCGGTGCCCTGTGACGGCAACGATATCCGATACGCCGCTTGCAATGGCGATAGATGCCGAACGGCGTACCAGCGGCACGCCATCGAATTCCGCCAAAAGCTTGTGCGAGCCACTCTCGCCCATACGGCTCGCCTTTCCCGCAGCCAGCAGGACGATGACAACCGATATCGCCGAAGGCAGTTTGTTGACGATGTCACGCGGCCGTGGGCGTGACTGAATTTCCATCAGCAACCCTCCAACGCCCATGCCGCTGATATCCTGCGGCGACGGTCGTTCGCCGGCTAATATCCGATCCAGCACCCAGTCGAAGCCATTCTCTTTCGGGCTGCGCGCACATCCCGGCGCCCCGACGACATAAACGTCGCCCACCCTGCCCAGCACCAGTAGATTGCCCGGATCGACGGGCATGCCGACCTGAATGACCTCGCCGCCGGCAAGCCGGATCGCCTCCGGAATGACGTCGCCGGCATCGATAACAGCCGAAGCTCCGAAAACGATCACCAGTTTCGCGAGCCGATCCTGGGCCGCGAGAGCGCGACGGATCGCGCCAGCAACATCGGCCGCTCTATGCGCAACACGCTCTTCCCGCTGCAGTATGCTGCCCGAAGGCTGCAGCCGCTGCGAAAGGATGCGGGCCGTCTTGTCCATGACGGAGGCCTTCAGCGATGGCAGCTCCGTGGCCACAAGCGAAACGGCATGCGGCATGAAGGGCTTGACCTCGAAAACCGGCATCCGCCGGAGAATTTCGACACCTGCAGCGATTTTGGCTCCGGAAACGGCAAGCGGAATGATCTTGAAGGTCGCCACCATGTCGCCTGCTCGCACAGGTACATGGTCTGCAAGACAGGCAAGGGTGATCGCCGGATCGAGATTGTTGATTCGGTCGACTGCCATACGATCCGCAACAAACAGTCCGTCGGCGGCGCTATGGACATTCACGCGTCCCGTCGCGGCTTCAGAAAAAGTCAGATGATCGGGTGCAACAGCCTGCGCCAACTGCTCGGCGGCCTCGTCTTCCATCAGGTCACCCGGCTCGATACGCGCAGCGATAACGCGGTCGATTCCGGCGGCAGTGAGCCGCTCTATATCTTCGCCGCCAAGCCGATGCCCCTTGGAAAAACTGCCATCGGCCAGCCGGAGGGAATGCGCGAGAACCGCGCCCTCCGCCTCCGCCGTCAAGAACTCACCGAAGATCATGGCGCAACGCCCTTTGGCGACGAGACATCGCGCCCACGAAGCGAGCCGATGATCTCCGCCAGGATGGCAACCGCAATTTCGGCCGGGCTGGCAGCGCCGATGGCAAGCCCGATCGGCGCATGGATGCTTGCAAGCTCGGCTTCGCTTAAGCCTTCCCGCCTCAAGCGCTCCAGGCGGCCGGCATGCGTCTTGCGGCTGCCAAGGGCGCCGACATAAAAACAGCCCGTCTTCAACGCCTGAATAATCGGCTCGTCATCGATCTTGGGATCATGGGTCACGGCGACCAGCGCCATATAGCAGTCGAGCGGACGCTCTTTCAGCACATCCACGGGCCAGTCGGCGATCAGGTCTATGCCTTCGAAGCGTTCCGGGGTGGCAAAGGCGGTGCGCGGATCGATGATCGTCACGTCGAAGCCCGCAAGCGCCGCCATGCGCGCTAGAATCTGACTGATATGGACGGCGCCGATGATGACGACGCGCGGCGGCGGTAGATGCACGTTGAAGAACAAGCTCTGTCCGTCTATCTCGAGCGCTGCGGACTTGCCCGAACGGAATGCCGCTGAAGCGGCATTGGCGAGCGCGCCTTCCAGCGCATCACCTTCGACGATCAGCCGATCCGGCCCTCCGGAGAGATCGGTAACAAGGATCGCCGCCTGCCGCCTGCGCCGCATCTCGTTCAGCCGCACCAGTATCTGCCGGTCCATTAGCCGAGCCTTTCGACATAGACGCGGATGCGGCCGCCGCAGGACAAGCCGACCCGCCAAGCCGTTTCATCGGCGACGCCGAATTCCAGCATGCGCGACTTGCCCGTTTCGATGACATCGAGCGCCTCGGTAATGACGGCACCTTCAACGCAGCCGCCGGAAACCGACCCATGGAAATTGCCTTCGCCGTCGATCACGAGATGGCTGCCTGACGGGCGTGGCGCCGAACCCCAGGTATCGACAACGGTCGCCACGGCCACGTTGCGGCCTGCCGACACCCATTCCTCCGCGATCACGAGCGGATCCAGACTTTCGGATATATCTGACATCGGAGCCTCATTGCTTGCCGAGAAACCGCCTGGGATCATAAGTGTCCGAGCGGCCGGCGGTGAGAGCCGATACGAGATCAGCCAGAGATAATAGATTGTGTACGGGACGGAATTCGTCAACATGCGGGAGCATCGCTTTTACACCGCGAGCCCGAGCCTCGAAACCCTCGAAGCGCAAGAGCGGATTGAGCCAGATCAGTCGCCGACAGGAGCGATGCATGCGATCCATCTCCTCTCCGAGCAACTCAACGCCTTCGCGCTCCAGCCCATCGGTGATCAACAGCACGATGGCGCCCTGCCCCAGCACCCGGCGCGCCCATAGCCTGTTGAACTCCTTCAGTGTCTCGCCGATCCGCGTTCCACCCGACCAGTCGCGCACCGCCGCCGCACATTCGTCCAGTGCCTGATCCGGGTCCTTGTGGCGCATTGCCCTGGTCACGTTGGTCAGGCGCGTTCCGAACAGAAACGTATGAACACGCCGCCGCCGTTCGGTGAGCACGTGCAGGAAATGCAGGAAGATACGCGTGTACTGGCTCATCGAACCGGATATATCGGCCAGCACGACCAGCGGCGGCTGGATTTCCTTCGGCTTCCGGAAGCGCGGAAGGATCAGCGCTCCTCCCGTACGCAGGGCCGAGCGCATTGTGGCGCGCGGATCGACCTTGGCCACTGTGCGAGACGGCGCGAAACGTCGCGTGCGCACACGGTCCAGCGGCAATTGCAGCTTCGCCAGCTCCTTCTTGGCTACGGCAATTTCCGCCGCCGACATCTGGGCGAAATCCAGATGGCGCAGAACCTCGCTGCCGGAGCTGGTAAATCGCGAATCTATTTCGATATCGGACGCCTCGCGTTGCGGACGCCGTTCATCGCGGTCATTGAGCAAGGCATCGCTTGCCCGGCTCTCGCCCGGTTTCGGCTTTTCCTTCTGCCGGTCGTCGGGCGCAACCGGCGACATCATTGCGATCATCTTTGCAACGAGATCGCGCGAGCGCCAGAACAGCCGGAACGCCTCGTCGAAGACGGCAAGATCCTCATGCCGCTTGACGAAGATAGAACAGAGGGCAGCGTGAAATTCCTCGCGGGAACCGATGCCGATCGCTTCGACCGCCTCGATGGCATCGGCAATCGCCCCAGGTCCGATCTTAAGCCCGGCCTTGCGCAACACTCGGCCGAACAGCACGATGTTGTCGGCGAGGCGCCCGTCACCGGCCGGTGACGGCGCAACGACGATGCCATCCTGAGCGCTCGGCTCCATGGCTCATCCCGCCGCCAGCAGTTCGGATTTGACTTCGTCCAACACACGCTTGCCTTCGGCGCCCTGAATACGGGCGATATCGTCCTGATATTTCAGCAACGTCCCAAGCGTATCCGAAACAGTCTCCGGATCGAGCGCCAGCCGATCGAGTTCAGTCAAGGCGGTCGCCCAGTCGATCGTCTCGGCGACGCCCGGGTTCTTGAAAAGGTCGAGCATGCGCAGCCTCTGCACATAGGCGACGATCTGGCGCGATAGCGCTTCGTTGCAGCCAGGCACCTTGCGGCGGATGATCTCAAGCTCCTGCTCGGCCTCAGGATAATCGACCCAATGATAGAGACAGCGCCGTTTCAAGGCGTCATGCACCTCGCGTGTCCGGTTCGTGGTGATGATAACGATGGGCGGTTCGGCGGCCCGGATGGTCCCGAGCTCCGGCACCGTCACCTGAAAATCGGACAGCACCTCCAGCAGAAATGCCTCGAAAGCCTCGTCGGTGCGATCCAATTCATCAATCAGAAAGACTGGCGCCCGACCGCCAACAGCCGACAGTGCCTGCAGCACCGGCCGGCGAATCAGATAACGCTCGGAGAAGATATCGGCCTCGATGCGGTCGCGATCGGTCAGACCGGAGGCTTCCGCGAGACGGATTTCCAGCATCTGCGCCGGATAGTTCCATTCATAGACGGCCGAGGAGACATCCAGCCCTTCATAGCACTGCAGCCGGATGAGCGGCCGGTCAAGCGCCTTCGCCAGGACCTTGGCGATCTCCGTTTTGCCGACGCCGGCCTCGCCCTCCAGAAAGAGCGGCCGCTTCATCTTCAATGCGAGAAACAAAACCGTGCCGAGCGCGCGTCCGGCCAGATAGTCATGGGCGCCGAGCAACGCCATCGTCTCATCGATCGAACTCGGCAGCGAAGGTAATGTCTGATCCGCCATGATAACTCCCTTGCAGGGGTTATAGCGTGTGATAGCCGCGGTTCATATAGAGCAATGCTGGCTTCGGTTCGCTATAGCGTATGGCCATCACTTCGCCAAAGATGATGTTGTGCGTGGAGGCCTGCTTGATCTCAAGAACGCGGCAATCGAAGGCGGCAAGAGCATCGGCAAGCACGGGCGCACCCGTCGCCAGCGTCTCGAACTTGCCAGCAGCGAAACGTTCATCGACGGTCAGCTGCGTCTTGCCAGAAAAGGCATCGGCCAGGGCTTGATGATCCGCGCCGAGCGTATTCAGAGCGAAGATGCCGCTTTTGAAGAAGATCTCGTTTTTCTCGTTGCTGTTGTTGAGGCAGATCAGAACCGTTGCAGGGCTATCCGACACCGAGCAGGCGGCTGTGATCGTCACGCCACGTCGCTCCGCACCGAGCGCCGTCGTCACCAGTTGCACATGCCCCGCATAACGGCTCATGGCATCGCGATAAAGCGCCGGGTCCATACGCTGCCTGTCTAGCACCACCGTCTCCTTTATTGAGTCGTGCTCGCCTAACATTCTATATGACGGTCAGGTGTTAGCTTTTCTACAATAGCATTATTGAAAACAGAGCGATTTTGCTGCTTTTTCTTTGACGATGCCTCGCAGACGGATAAATAGGGCAGGAAAATTGTCCGGGATACTCCATCGATGAACGTTCTGCGTCGCCTTCCGCTCCTGCTTGCGCTGCTTTCGGCGGCCGGCAGCAGCTATGCCGCAGGAATTCACATCGGCGTGGTTGCACCGCAGGACGGTAATTTCGCAACGCTCGGAGCGGAGATAACCGCCGGCGCAAATTTCGAGATCCAGGCCCAAAAGGATACGGCCACCGTGGTCAACGAGCCTTGCACGGAGGATGGCGGCCGAGCCGCCGCTGAAGCGCTGGTGGCTGCCAAAGCACAAGTTGCAATCGGCTTTCTCTGCACAGAGACCCTGGAGGGCGCGCTGCCGCGCCTCAAGGATGCCGGCATTCCCGTCATCACCGTTTCCGTGCGCTCGCGCATCCTCATGGAAGACGCGTTGAAAAATGGTTGGCCGCTCTTTCGCCTGGCGCCGGTCGATAGCGCCGAGGCGGCCGTGGCGATCGATACCATCCTGAAAAATTGGGCTGCGGAACCGATGGCGCTGATCGATGACGGCACGATACACGGCCGCGAATTGGTCGGCGCTATCCGCAACGCACTGGAGGAAAAGGGGCTGAAGCCCGTTTTCACCGATACGTACCGTCCCGGCCAGGACCAGCAGATCGCGCTTGTACGCCGTCTGAAGAAAGCGGGCGCAACTCGCGTCTTCGTCGGCGGCGACCGCAGCGATGTCGCCGTAATTGCCCGCGACGCGAAGAACGAGAACATCCCGCTAGTCCTGATGGGCGGCGACGCCATGCGCGCAGCAGATCAGCCCCTTCCCTTGCTGGAGGGTGTGCAGGCGATTGCGCTACCCGATTATACCAGCCTGCCGGCAGCCCAGTCTACGGTACAGGCGATGCGTGCGGGCGGTATCGAACCCGACGGCTATACCCTGCCGGCCGCAGCAGCGGCTCAGATCGCCAGCCAGGCGGCGGACGGCGCCAAGGTGGACAATAAACCCATTGCCGAAAAGCTTATGGGAACGGTTTTCCAGACAATGATTGGCCCTATCTCGTTCGGACAGAACCACGAATTGACCGAAAACCCCTATCGCCTGCTGGAATGGCGGGGCAATGCCTTCGTGCCGGTGACGCCATCAAACTGAGGCAAGCCGTTCTGGCGGTTGTTTGCCCGTTGCAGCGGTGGTAATCCAGGCGCGAAATAATCAGTTGGAGCTCAGCTACCCATGACCTTGCCGATCCGCATTGCCCCTTCCATTCTCGCTGCCGACTTCGCCAAGCTCGGGCAGGAGGTCAAGGATGTGACCGAAGCCGGCGCCGATTGGATCCATCTCGATGTCATGGACGGCCATTTCGTGCCGAACATCTCCTTCGGCGCCGATGTCATCAAAGCGCTGCGCCCTTACACGACAGCCACTTTCGACTGCCATCTGATGATCTCGCCGGCCGATCCCTATCTCGAAGCCTTCGCCAAGGCCGGCTGCGACCGCATCACGGTCCATGCCGAAGCCGGCGTGCATCTGCATCGCTCGCTGCAGACGATCCGCCATCTCGGCAAGAAGGTCGGCGTCACCCTCAATCCGGCAACCCCGCTTTCCGTGCTGGAAAACGTGCTCGACGATATCGACCTGATCCTGATCATGTCGGTCAATCCGGGCTTTGGCGGCCAGAAGTTCATCCCTGCCATGGCCGACAAGATCCGCAACGCCAAGTCCCTGATCGGTGACCGTCCGATCGAACTGGAAGTCGATGGGGGCGTCTCCGTTGAGACGGCGCCTCTCATCACGGCCTCCGGTGCCAACGTTCTCGTGGCCGGTTCGGCGATCTTCAAGGGCGAATCGGTCGAGGCCTACAGGCAGACGATCGGCGATCTCCGGGCGGCGGCCGAACGAGGCCGCATTGGATCAAACTAACCCGACCAACGCCTTCATCGCGACGACGGGCCGGATACGGACCGTCGCCTCGCATTGCCTTGAAGTTCTGGGCAGTGCGATCTGCTGGGGTGCGACCATGGCCGCTTCTGCGATCGCGGCGCTCTATTTGCGCAACGGGCTACTGACCAGCCATCTTGGCGCGCTTACCCTCATCTACTTCTTCGGCGGCGCCCTCTCCTGGCTCATCCTTGTGCCGCTCACTCAGCGTTTTGCCCGCCAGCGGCCGACCAGCGCGCGTTTTGCCGCCTTCTTTCTGGCCCTCTCCGTAGGCACCGCGGCGATGACAGCCTTCCTTTTCGCTATGGACTATCGTTGGTTCTATTCGCGCTGGCATGCACCATTCGGCTCGCTCATCTGGATCTTCCAGTTCCTGTTCACCGGCGCCAGCGCCGTCTACCAGTTCGCCGTCCTCGGCCTCACCCTGTTTTTGCCGCTCGGCCTGCTATGCCTGATCGTTGTTTCGGCCTATCTTGCGCGGCAGAGAGATTGAGGCCCTGAAACATTGTGCCTCTGAAACATTGTGATTGCCGCCCGTCTTTGTTATGGGGGCGCCGAGTTTTCCCTTTCCGTCAGCCAAGAAAGCTTTGAGCCTATGATCCCGCGCTACTCCCGACCGGAAATGGTCGCCATCTGGTCTCCCGAAACCAAATTCCGTATCTGGTTCGAGATCGAGGCCCATGCCTGTGATGCGCTGGCCGCGCTCGGCGTCATTCCGAAGTCAGCAGCGGATACCATTTGGGAAAAGGGTGGCAAGGCCACGTTCGACGTTGCCCGCATCGACGAGATCGAAGCCGTTACCAAGCACGATGTCATCGCCTTCCTGACGCATCTTGCCGAAATCGTCGGGCCGGACGCCCGCTTCGTCCACCAGGGCATGACCTCCTCGGACGTGCTCGATACCTGCTTCAACGTCCAGCTCGTGCGCGCCAGCGACCTGCTCATCGCCGATATCGACAAGCTGCTGGAAGCCCTGAAGCGCCGTGCCTTCGAGCATAAGGACACCGTCACCATCGGCCGTTCGCATGGCATCCATGCCGAACCCACCACCTTCGGCGTCAAGCTGGCGCTCGCCTATGCCGAATTCGAGCGCTGCAAGCAGCGCCTGATCGCAGCCCGCGAGGAAGTCGCCACCTGCGCGATCTCCGGCGCCGTCGGCACCTTCGCCAATATCGACCCACGCGTCGAAGAGCATGTCGCAGCAGCCCTCGGCCTGAAGCCGGAGCCGGTCTCGACGCAGGTCATCCCGCGCGACCGTCACGCAATGTTCTTCGCCACGCTTGGTGTCGTCGCCTCCTCGATTGAACGTCTCGCCACCGAAATCCGCCATCTGCAGCGCACAGAAGTTCTGGAAGCCGAAGAATATTTCTCTCCGGGCCAGAAGGGCTCTTCCGCCATGCCGCACAAGCGCAATCCGGTACTGACGGAAAACCTGACGGGCCTCGCCCGCATGGTCCGCTCCTATTCCATCCCGGCCATGGAGAATGTCGCTCTCTGGCACGAACGCGATATCTCGCACTCGTCGGTTGAGCGCATGATCGGCCCTGACGCGACCGTCACGCTCGATTTCGCGCTGGCCCGGATGACAAGCGTCATCGACAAACTGCTCGTCTATCCGGACAATATGATGAAGAATCTGAACAAGTTCCGTGGACTTGTTCATTCGCAGCGCGTGCTGCTGGCGCTGACCCAGGCCGGCGTGTCCCGCGAGGATTCCTATCGGCTCGTCCAGCGCAACGCCATGAAGGTTTGGGAGGAAGGCAAGGACTTCCTCGAGGAACTGCTGGCCGACCAGGAAGTGCGTGCGGCTCTCTCGGAAGCAGATATCCGCGAAAAGTTCGACCTTGGCTATCATACCAAGCATGTCGACACGATCTTCAAGCGGGTTTTCGGCTAGAATTTCCGGCTTTCGATTGCGCTTTGCTTGAGGCGGTGCCGCTGACGCGCCGCCTCTTTCTGTTGTTGGCGGATGTGGCCGCGATAGCGCGATCATGCTCGATGCTCTCGCCAGCCTTGCCCTGATGTTGTTCAGGTTCGCGCTTTGCCGCCTTTTCGACCAGCCGGTCGAGGTGCTTCAAATCCTCTTCGTCAAGATTTTCGATCCCGATGAAGCGGTTCTCGGCCGCGCTCGTCAGAATAAGTTCGTTGAGCTTGGCCTGGATGGCCCGCGTATCGCGCGTCTGTGCATTCTGGAGCAGAAAAACCATCAGGAAGGTGACGATCGTCGTGCTGGTGTTGATGACCAGCTGCCATGTGTCGGAGTAACCGAAGATCGGCCCGGTGGCTCCCCAAAGAACCACCGAAAGCAGCGCCAGCACGAAAATGGCCGGCTTGCCGGTCCATTCCGAAACCACGACTGCGAAACGGGTGAAAATATGAGTAAGCCGCGCCATGATCCGCATCTCCTTATGATGCGGATCAACGTGAAAACCGCCCCGCGGTTCCAATGATGCAGGCTTCCGCCTATGCCGGCTTGGTCTAGCTTTCAGTCACAATCAGCTTGCGATAGAGATGCCAGGATGCATGGCCGAGGATCGGCATGACGACCGCCAGCCCGGCAAAGATCGGGATGGTGCCGATGACGAGCAGCGCCGCCACGATCAAGCCCCAGACGGCGATGGGCACCGGATTGGTCAGCGTCGCCCGGATACTCGCATCGATCGCGGCGACGACACCGATGTCACGGTCCAACAGCAGCTGGAACGTAACGACAGTGGTCGCCAGGGCCACGAGCGCAAAGACAAAGCCGATCAGATCGCCCCAAAGCATCATGGCCATGCCTTCCCGCGTCGTCAGTACGCTCGACACGAAGGATGGAAGCGTCGGGGGAACACCATCGCCAAAATAGATGAAATAGATATTCCTCGCCACGAAGAGCCAGACGATGAACAGGCCGAACAGCATGAGGCCGGCAACAATGATCGACGGCAAGGCTGATGAGAAGCGCACGTCGAACGCATGGCTCCACGACGTATCCAGCCCCTTTTCCCGCCGCCTGCTGATCTCATAGAGGCCGATCGCGGCCAAGGGTCCAAGCAGGGCAAAACCGGACATCAGCGGAAACAGCAATGGCAGCAGATTCTGGTCGGTGCTCCAGATCGCCAGGGCGATGCCGGCAATCGGATACATTAGGCACAGGAAGACATAATGGGATGGTTTTTCGCTGAAATCGTCCAGTCCCATTTTCAGGGCATCGACGAGATCGGCGATAGCGATCTTACGGATGGCGGGACGCGTAAAAGTGTGGTCTGCTCCAACCATGACGTGAAAGGCCGTCATAATGCTCTCCTCCTCAACCGTGGTGCTCGGTTGGCGGTGCTGGATGGCGGCAAAACGGGTCGCCGACATCGTCATTCGCTACCGGCAACGGCAATCCTAGCAAATTTTGCCGCAATTGTCGCCTTTTCCCTTGACAGTTGGGTTCCCCTTTTCCACATCGGCGAAATCATGAAAGCCTCCGACGCAAACATCCTCATCATTCCCGGCTACACGAATTCCGGCCCCGACCACTGGCAGACGCGCTGGGAGCAGAAGCTCTCGACCGCACGGCGCGTGGAACAGGCGGAATGGTCGAAGCCCGTGCGCGACGATTGGGTGGCCCGCATTGCGGAAGAAGTGAATGCGTCGGACAAGCCCGTCGTGCTGGTCGCGCACTCCCTCGGCGTACCCTCGGTGATCCATGCAATCCCGCATTTCCGCAATAAGGTCGCAGGCGCATTCTTCGTCGCACCGCCCGATGTCGCCAATCCCGACATCCGGCCGAAGCATCTGATGACGTTCGGCCCCTATCCGCGCGATCCCCTGCCATTTCCGTCGATCACGATTGCCAGCCGCAACGATCCCTTCGGCAGCTACGAGCATGCGGACGATATCGCCAATAGCTGGGGTTCGATGCTGATCGATGCCGGCGAAGCTGGCCATATCAACACCGAATCCGGTCACGGCCCCTGGCCGGAGGGCACGATGGTCTTTGCAAAGTTTCTCAGCCAGCTGAAGCCGTAGTATTATCGCTAAATGATCATGGATAGAGGCATGCCTCGCCTCACTAGCCTGTGAAGTACAGGGCGCCTTCATTCCATCATCAGATAAAAACCTGTAAAACAGGTCATGACTGGACCCCGAATCTGGCATTGGCATCCCGCTAAGGCCGGAATTCCAAGGAAGGAGGCGCAGGCGGATTGTGAATTCGCTTCTTATCCGTTATGGGGACGCCCACATACGATCCACTTGCGCTGTCCCATGAGCGCCAAAGACAGAGAACAATACCAATGAACCGTCGCCGCCGTATTTACGAGGGCAAGGCCAAGATCCTTTACGAGGGGCCTGAGCCGGGCACGCTGATCCAGTTCTTCAAGGACGACGCCACCGCCTTCAACAAGAAGAAGCACGAAGT
Source organism: Rhizobium centroccidentale (assembly GCF_030182565.1). Taxonomy (NCBI): domain Bacteria; kingdom Pseudomonadati; phylum Pseudomonadota; class Alphaproteobacteria; order Hyphomicrobiales; family Rhizobiaceae; genus Rhizobium; species Rhizobium centroccidentale. The sequence continues at coordinate 49,033 of NZ_JAQJCG010000010.1, forward strand.
CATCGATGGCAAGGGCGTTCTGAACAATCGCATCTGCGAGTATATCTTCAGCCATCTGAACAAGATCGGCATTCCCACCCATTTCATCCGCCGCCTCAACATGCGCGAGCAGCTGATCAAGGAAGTGGAGATGATTCCGCTCGAGATCGTCGTGCGCAACGTTGCCGCCGGCTCGCTCGCCAAGCGCCTCGGCATCGAGGAAGGCGTGGTCCTGCCGCGCTCGATCATCGAGTTCTACTACAAGTCCGACGCGCTAGAAGACCCAATGGTCTCCGAAGAGCACATCACGGCTTTCGGCTGGGCCAATCCGGCCGAGCTCGATGACATCATGGCGCTCGCCATCCGCGTCAACGACTTCATGACCGGTCTTTTCCTCGGCGTCGGCATCCAGCTCGTCGATTTCAAGATCGAATGTGGCCGCCTGTTCGAAGGCGACATGATGCGCATCATCCTCGCCGACGAAATCTCGCCGGACTCTTGCCGTCTCTGGGACATCGAAACCCGCGAGAAGATGGACAAGGACCGCTTCCGTCGCGACCTGGGCGGCCTGCTCGAAGCCTATTCCGAAGTGGCACGCCGCCTCGGCATCATCAATGAAAACGAACCCGTGCGCGGCACGGGCCCGGTTCTCGTCAAGTAAGTTCAGAAAGGACAATCGTGATCAAGGCTCGTGTAACCGTCACGCTGAAGAACGGCGTTCTCGATCCGCAGGGCAAGGCAATCGAAGGCGCGCTCGGCGCACTCGGCTTTGACGGCGTTCATCAAGTCCGCCAGGGCAAGGTCTTCGATCTCGAGCTTGAAGGCACCGACAAGAACAAGGCCGAAGCCGATCTGAAGGCCATGTGCGAGAAGCTTCTCGCCAATACGGTCATCGAGAACTTCAGCATTTCGATCGACTGATTGTCCTCTTTCGCGAGCCATCCTTCCTTTGTCTGAAGCAATGAAGTATGGCTCACGAAGCACATTCCAGCGATTACTCTTCGCCTATTGCGGGAACAGCATCATGAAATCAGCAGTCGTCCAACTCCCCGGCCTCAATCGCGATCGCGACATGATCGCGGCGCTGACCAAGATTTCCGGTCAGGCGCCCGTAACGGTCTGGCAGACGGAAACCGAAATCCCGGATGTCGACCTGATCGTCATTCCCGGTGGCTTTTCCTACGGCGATTATCTGCGCTGCGGCGCGATTGCCGCCCGCATGCCGATCATGCAGGCGATCAAGGACAAGGCCGACAAGGGCGTCAAGGTTTTGGGCGTCTGCAACGGTTTCCAGATCCTTCTGGAAGCGGGCATGCTGCCGGGCGCGCTGATGCGCAACGCCTCGCTGAAATTCGTCTGCCGCGAAGTGAAGCTGGAAGTCGTCAATGCCGAAACGGACTTCACAGCCGCCTATGCGAAGGGCCAGGTCATCCGCAGCCCGGTCGCCCATCACGACGGCAATTATTTCGCTGATGCCGAGACGCTGAAGGCGATCGAGGATAATGGCCAGGTGGTCTTCCGCTACGCCGAAGGCACCAATCCCAACGGCTCGGTTAACGACATTGCCGGCGTCATGAATGCCAAGGGCAACGTGCTCGGCATGATGCCGCATCCGGAAAATCTTATCGAAGCTGCCCATGGCGGCAGCGATGGCCGTGGCCTCTTCGCCTCCGCGCTTGGCGTGGTCGCAGCCTGATAACGGCCGCCCCACTATCGGAACCATAAAATCGGCGTCTTTGCATAGAACAGCAGGGCGTCGCAAAGCGATCCGGTACACTTTAGCAGACCTAATCGCCTCATTGGAAAGAGTTTGATGCGCCCTCGCCTCCTCACAGGACTTTATTCCGCCGCTGCCATCGCGATGCTTGGGCTGTTGGTCACCTCGTGCGGCCCGCGTCCGCCGAGCATCACCGCGACCGATCACAGCGCCCTGTCGACGATGGAGCGCATCATGCTCAGCGCCAATGCGTGTTGGTTCAAGTCTTCGGACCCGGCTTTCGCCAGTTATCAGCTCGCTCCTGAGCTCAACTCCTTTACCGGTCGTCCGCGCATCCTCGTGGTCGACAAGAAGCATCCGACCGGCCGACCGTCTCTCGTCGTGCAGGCGGAAGGCAATCCCGCGCAGCTGCAGGCCTTCGGTCCGATGATGGCAGGCGCTTCCGGCGGCCGTATCACGGGCGACGTCAATCGCTGGGCTGGTGGTTCGAAGGCTTGCAGCTAAGTCGATGGCCTTAGGCTTTCCCGCCCCCCGGGGAGCCTCGCAGCCAGCGCATGACGTGCCCTCTACGCGGAGATCATTGTCATGGACAGATTTATCATTCTCTCAGGCTGCTCCGGCGGCGGCAAATCGACGTTGCTGGAGATGCTCAAGCGACGTGGTCACCACATCGTCGAGGAGCCGGGCCGTCGCATCGTCATCGAGGAACTGCAAGGTGACGGTTCGGCCCTGCCATGGGTCGATGCATTGGCATTTGCCCGTCGGGCGATCGCCATGTCGCTGACTGACCGCGAGAAAGCGGCGCAATTATCCGGTTTGGTCTTTTTCGACAGAGGACTGATCGATGCCGCATCGGCGCTTGAATATATGACGGGCGAACCGGCCCTGGCTTTGCTTGGCCAATTGCATCGCTACAACCGACATGTCTTCCTGACGCCGCCATGGCCGGAAATCTACGTCGGCGATCGCGAAAGAAGGCACGATTTTACGGCGGCGGTTGCGGAATATGACCGGCTGACTGCCGCCTATCCCACGCTCGGCTACGAAGTCCATATCCTACCGAAAATCGGCGTCGAGGAACGCGCCGATTTCGTTCATTCCGTCCTGGGTCTCAATTAGACGCCAGACAGGTTGATGCCGAGATCGGCTCGCGCCGGCACTCAATCCCAAAAGAACGATTTATTAATTTCCTTTGCCGCCTCACGACGCGTCAGGCCGATGTCGGACAGCTGGTCGTCCGTCAGGTCTCTCAGCACACGCCGTCCCTCGCGCTTCTCCAGCCAATGCACATAAAGTGCCCACAGCCGGCGTATCCAATGCGGCCTTGGCTGCGCCGCTCTAATTCCCACGCCCGCCGCGCGGGGATCTCCCGCTTCGGTCGAACAGATCGTAACCATTGTACTCATCTTCATTTCCACATAATGGTGACAATTTTGATGCATCGAGCCAAACGATGCAAATTGACTCATACTCTTGACTCGACGATAGGGACAATCTAAGAAATTGTCATTATGACAAATTGGCTTCCTGACATTTCCAGCGGAACCGGCCCGGTCTATATCCGTGTCGCCGATGCCATCGAACACGCGATTACTCATGGCGTCTTGCCGCCCGGCACCAAGCTGCCGCCGCAGCGCAATCTCGCCTATGATATCGGCGTGACCATCGGCACGGTCAGCCGGGCCTATGCCCTCGTGCATGAACGCGGCCTTGTCGCCGGTGAAGTCGGCCGCGGCACCTATGTTCTGGAACGTTCGAACGGCAAGCAGATCGAGCTCGTCGATCCGATCACCCAGGCGCTTGCCGGCACCCGGGGTCTGAATACGCCGGATGCCAAGATCCGCTTCGATACCACCGCCGCTCCCGATATCGGCCAGGGTGTGATCATCGGCAAGCTCTTCGCCGACATCAGCAGCGAGCATCAGACGGAGATCTCTTCCTATTCAAGGAACTTCCCGGCGAGCTGGTTTGAGGCAGGACAGATCTGGCTTGCCCGCAACGGCTGGCAGCCGGCAATCGAGACAATCGTGCCGACGCTCGGCGCCCATGCCGCCGCCATAGCAGTTATTTCGGCCGTCACCTCGCCGGGCGACAAGATCGTCTTCGAGAATCTCACCTATACGCAGATCAGCCGCGCAGCGCGCCTGCTGGGGCGCCGCACGATCCTGGTGGATTCGGACGAGCACGGCATGATCCCCGAGGATTTCGAGCGCCTGTGTCAACAGCAGCATCCGCGCCTCGCCTTCCTGATGCCGACAGCCCATAATCCCACCCTGGTGACAATGCCCGAGGCAAGACGCCGGGCGATTGCCGCCATTGCGCGCCGGCATAGCGTATGGCTGATCGAGGACGACCTCTATGGCGGCATGACCGGCGATCAGAACCCGCTGATGGCGGCCATTGCGCCGGAACGAACTTTCGTCGTCAGCAGCCTGTCGAAATCGGTGACAGCCGGCGTGCGCGGCGGCTGGGTCGCCTGCCCGCCGCATTTTGCCCAGCGCATCAAAGTTACGCACAAGATGACGACGGGGGGCCTGCCCTTCATATTGGCCGAAACCTGTGCCCGACTCGTGCTGGGCGGCCATGCCCTGGAACTGCGCCGCAAATCCGTCGAAGAGATTAAGGCTCGTGAGCAATTGGCGCGCGAGGCATTATCGGGCTTCGAGTTCAATTCGCATCCGCATCTGCCGTTCCTTTGGCTGAAGCTGCCGGAACCCTGGCTTTCGGGTACCTTCAAGAATGCAGCGCTCTCGGAAGGTGTGCTCATTGATGATGAGGATGAATTCAAGGCCGCGCGAATCGACAGGGTCTATCATCGCGTCCGCGTCGCTTTTTCGTCGCCACCACAGCGAAAAGATGTTGCCGCCGGGCTCATGACATTACGCAGGTTGTTGGAAAACGGCTCGTCGGGATACGATAGTCACATTTAAGCAAGCCTTAGCAATTTATCGACAGACATCTTGCGCAAATGCGATTTCGCCGTCTCGACTCTTAGCACGCTACCATTCTATCAATAAAAAATGAGGATTCGCCCGCCACACCAGGGGGAGTGCATGGCTATTGCAAGCTTTTTCAGCAAGCGTTTGGTTTCGAGTTTTCTAGTAATCAGTTCGGTATTTGTTGCAGGTCAATCGGCCGCAACCGCTGCAGATACGGTGGCGGCTACTCCCGCCGCTCCAGTCAAGATTTTCGACGAACTGCGTTTTGGCGCTAGCGGCTCCATCCAGAGCGGCAACGAGCATGAAAGTGGTGTCTTCCCGGATGTCCAGGTACTTTTCAATCCGTTCGGCTATAATCCGACAGCGGATTGGAAGGATCAGCTGACGCATCCGCGTATCCACGTAGGCACATCGATCGGCACGTCGGGCTCTGCGACGCAGGTCTATGGCGGCCTTTCCTGGACGCTAACGCACAGCAACGGCATCTTCACCGAACTCGGCTTCGGCGGCACGGTGCACACGGGCAACCTGGATGACTGGCGAGAGCATGGCCCGATGCTCGGCTGCCGCCTGCTCTTCCACGAATATGCCGGCCTCGGCTATAATTTTGACAGCCATTGGAACGTAATGGCGCAGATCGCGCACTCGTCGCATGCCAATCTTTGCGATGGGCCTAACGGCGGCATGACGCGCGCCGGTATCATGGTCGGCTACAAATTCTGATCTCGCACAACGGCCGGCGACGGCCGCACGCGTGATTTCTCCAGCATCATTGCCGGCGTGTTGTGAACGCCGGTGATTTTCCTGTCGCACGACAGGGAGACTTGCGCTAAAGAGACCCCGATCCCTGACCGGTCTTCCAATCCTTTACAGGCAAGGACACTCGAGCGCCCATGACCATTTCCAATTCGATCCAGATCACCCCCGAACTGATTGCCGCCCACGGCCTCAAGCCGGATGAATATCAGCGCATTCTGGATCTGATCGGCCGCGAGCCTACTTTCACAGAGCTCGGCATCTTTTCGGCCATGTGGAACGAGCACTGCTCCTACAAGTCCTCGAAGAAGTGGTTGCGCACCCTGCCGACCAAGGGACCACGCGTCATCCAAGGCCCTGGTGAAAATGCCGGTGTCGTCGACATCGATGATGGTGATTGCGTTGTCTTCAAGATGGAGAGCCACAACCACCCCTCCTACATCGAGCCCTATCAGGGCGCTGCCACAGGCGTCGGCGGCATCTTGCGCGACGTCTTCACCATGGGCGCCCGCCCGGTCGCTGCCATGAACGCCCTGCGTTTCGGCGAGCCGGATCATCCGAAGACCCGCCATCTCGTCTCCGGCGTCGTTGCCGGCGTCGGCGGTTATGGCAATTCCTTCGGTGTTCCCACGGTCGGGGGCGAAGTCGAGTTCGACGCGCGCTACAACGGCAATATCCTGGTCAACGCCTTTGCGGCGGGCCTGGCCAAGTCCAATGCCATCTTCCTTTCGGAAGCCAAGGGCGTCGGTCTGCCGGTCGTCTATCTAGGCGCCAAGACCGGTCGCGATGGTGTCGGCGGCGCGACCATGGCATCTGCAGAATTTGACGAATCGATTGAGGAAAAGCGCCCGACCGTTCAGGTCGGCGATCCCTTTACCGAAAAGTGCCTGCTGGAAGCCTGCCTGGAACTGATGCAGACGGGCGCCGTCATCGCCATCCAGGACATGGGTGCGGCCGGCCTCACCTGCTCCGCCGTCGAAATGGGCGCCAAGGGCGACCTCGGCATCGAGCTCGATCTCGACAAGGTACCGGTCCGCGAAGAGCGAATGACGGCCTATGAAATGATGCTGTCGGAAAGCCAGGAGCGCATGCTCATGGTGCTGCAGCCGGAGAAGGAAGCCGTCGCCAAGGCGATCTTCGTCAAATGGGGTCTGGATTTTGCCATTGTCGGCAAGACGACCGATGATCTGCGTTTCCGCGTCATCCATCAGGGCGAAGAAGTCGCCAACCTCCCGATCAAGGATCTCGGCGACCAGGCTCCGGAATATGACCGTCCGTGGCGGGAATCCGACAAGCGCGCCGCGCTGCCGGCCGACCTCGTTGCCGCGCCGGAAGACTACGGTCAGGCTCTGCTGAAGCTCGTTGGATCCGCCAACCAGTCCAGCCGCCGCTGGGTCTATGAGCAGTACGATACGCTGATCCAGGGCAATTCGCTGCAGCTTCCCGGCGGCGACGCCGGTGTCGTCCGCGTCGAGGGTCATGCGACGAAGGCTCTCGCCTTCTCCTCGGACGTCACGCCACGCTATGTCGAAGCCGATCCCTTCGAAGGCGGCAAGCAGGCCGTCGCCGAATGCTGGCGCAACATCACGGCAACCGGCGCCGAGCCGCTGGCCGCGACCGACAACCTGAACTTCGGCAATCCGGAGAAGCCTGAAATCATGGGCCAGTTCGTCGGCGCCATCAAAGGCATCGGCGAAGCCTGCCGCGCGCTGGATTTCCCGATCGTCTCCGGGAATGTCTCGCTCTACAACGAGACTAATGGCGTCGCGATCCTGCCGACCCCGACCATTGCCGGCGTCGGTCTTCTTCCGGACTGGAAGGCGATGGCGCGCATCGGCTCCGCCTCCGAAGGCGACCGCGTGCTGATGATCGGCCTCGACGGCACTCATCTCGGCTCGTCGATCTATCTTCGCGATATCATTGGCTCGACGGATGGTCCTGCTCCGGAAGTCGATCTCTTTGCCGAACGCCGCAATGGCGATTTCGTCCGCTCCGCCATCCGCAATGGGCAGGTCACGGCCTGCCACGACATTTCCTCAGGCGGTCTCGCACTCGCCCTGGCAGAAATGGCGATGGCATCCGGCAAGGGCCTGCGCATCGACCTCAGTGAAGGCCGGACGCTGCCACATGCCGCACTTTTCGGGGAAGATCAGGCCCGCTACGTCATCGCCGTTCCGGCCGATGTCGCCGATTTCGTCTGCATCAACGCAGAAAGCGCCGGCGTACCCTTCCGCCGTCTCGGAACGGTCGGCGGTGACGCACTCGTCGTCGATGGCCTGTTAACGCTTCCGGTTGAACAGTTGCGCAATGCGCATGAATCGTGGTTTCCTGCCTTCATGGATGGCAGCGCGCTCGCTGCCGCGGAATAATCGAGGTACCACTCATGCCCATGAACCCCGGCGATATCGAAGACATGATCAAGGCCGGCATTCCCGGCGCCAAGGTGACGATTCGCGACCTGGCCGGGGATGGCGATCACTATGCAGCCGAAGTTGTCGCGGAAGCCTTCCGCGGCAAGAGCCGCGTGCAGCAGCACCAGATGGTCTATGATGCACTGAAGGGCAATATGGGCGGCGTGCTGCACGCCCTTGCACTGCAGACGTCAGCGCCCGACTGAGAGCGCCTGCACTTCTTCGCCGGAGTTGAAGCTCAGCTCCGGCAATCTCTTCGGTGAGAATTCGGCGAAATCCGAAGCCGACAGTGGACCGGCCGTCATCAGCGTGAAATCGAAGAAAGCCCGGAGATCGGGACCGAGCACATATTGCCGGTGAACCCGAAGGAAATCGCGCTTGATCTTCTTGTAATGCTTCTCCGAGAGCATCTGCTTGAAGCGGATGAACAGGATCGAAGCCTGTGGGACATCCTCATGTCCGCAAACAGCCGCGACTTTCGTCTTATAAAAATGGATTGCATCGGTCAGACAGTGAACGTCGAGCCAGAAGATGTCCTTGCAGCGAGCGATCAATCCCACACGTGAGCGCAGCACCTTTGCCGGCCGCATGAGAGCACATTGCAGGATGGCACTGCCAAGGGTCGTAAACACCACGCGTTTGCCCTGTAGCAGGTCCGGCTCGCGCTCGAGCAACAGACCGATCACGTGAGCGGCCACGGACGAGCCCATGCTATGCGAGGAGATGACGAATTCTTCGACGTCGGGCTCATCCAAGGCTTGCCGGACGCTGACGGCGCTCGCTTCCAGCCATTGTTCCGCGCCTATTCCGTTCAGCCCCGCCATCGCGACCGCCATCTCCCAATCGGAGAAGAGATGCAGAGTATGCAGCTTCTCGGCCTGTGGCAGGAAGACATAGACAAAGAAGGCGACTGCGAGCGCGATACTGCCGATATGGCTCCAGGCGGGCAGTCCGAACAGGATTGGCGTAAACGCGATCGATAGGCTGAGAATCAACCCCACGAGCATCAGCAGAAAGGGAAAGATGAAGAACAGGCCGAAGCGCCACGCATGACGGAAATAGCCGGCCATACCGCCCGAAATGGCAACCTTTGCGGCGGCGAGATAGCCCTGAACGAGCCGCGTGAAGAATGGCCTGCCGTTCAGTATGGCAACCAGATCATTATGATCGACGATATGAATGCGGCTTTGAGTATGCCAATCCGCAGCTGTCGCCATGACATCGAAATACGGTGCTCGGCCAAAATTCTTCAACTCCCCCACCGAGCTGGAAAAATCCCAGGCGACGGCACTCTGCCGAGCGGAACGCTCATAACGAGCCCGATGTGCGGCAGCATCCAGCGGCTCGAAGCCAGGGAAGTGGAGAACCACCCTCTTCTTGATAGAATTCATATTGTAGTCTGTCCCCGGGGCGCCAGTAGCACTGATGAAATCTGAACATCGCCAAGACCATGGCCTGCCGGCTTTTTCATGGCAGACCGCAATAAATCATCCAAAAAACAAAAACATAGGATCAAACGTTTATAACCGCTTCAGCCCGCATGACGGATGCACAACCGTCGTTAGCCGGCTTGTTCGCCGTGCCAAGGGTAAAAATCCGAATTCCGATATATCAGCACTCCCGGCGCGGATAGGGAGAGATATCGGCACAGGAGTCCACCGACGGCGCAGTTATGATTTTCTCAACGGCCGGTGGCGTGGTCGACGGCGGCGTCGGTGCAGTCGAGGCCCGGTAACCGAAAGCGATGCTCAGAATAAGCACGATGGCACTTACGGTCACGGTACTGTTCAGGATCGATGCTCGTGGTGTGCGTACATGCTCGTAATATTCCCGCTCCCCTTCACTCGTATCTTCAGAGCTATAAAATTCCCGCTCTTCCCCAACCTGCCCTTCGGAATAGTGATGGTGGCTCATGGAGTCCGCTCCCTCAAGAAATATGCGAATGCAATGCCGACAAGGGACCGATACGCGCCAAATCGCATCAATCGGCAGACTCTAACAAACATACCGTTGGTTTGTAAATTAGGTAGCATACTAATATTCATCGTCCCTTGATTATAAGTTGATGTGTGTTGTTCAGGCTTGGAGTTGAAGAGGCGATTTCAAAACGCACTGTTCAAAAAAGACCGCCAATCGACACTTTCCGGACGTTCCTGTTAACGACTGATGCCGGAAATCCATTCATGCGATGAAAAAGACGGCACCTACGTTTTGCCGCTGGAAATCAAGCCGGGCGCTTGCTATTTAAGGGACAGATGTAACGCTGCGGGCCTTGACCCCGCATGTGAAAGGAACTGGACAATGAGCGGCATTCAGGAATTCATCGCCAACGAAGTTAAGAACAACGACGTCGTTCTCTTCATGAAAGGCACTCCCCAGTTCCCACAGTGTGGTTTCTCCGGCCAGGTGGTCCAGATTCTCGACTATATCGGCGTCGATTATAAGGGCATCAATGTCTTGGCCGACGCTGAAATCCGTCAGGGCATCAAGGACTATTCCAACTGGCCGACCATTCCGCAGCTTTACGTAAAGGGCGAGTTCATCGGCGGCTGTGACATCGTGCGCGAAATGTTCCAGGCGGGCGAGTTGCAGCAACACTTTCAGGAACACGGCATCAGCGTTCGCGGCGCCGCCTGACCGGGTACCGGGCTCCCCGTCCGGTTTCCATAGTTCAATTTGATCGATATGGCGCTGCCGCCGGGCGGCGCCCTTGACATGTTTATGGGAATAAAACCGTGACGACTTCATCTCAGGCCATGTCCCATGGACAACTGCCCATGGGCAAACGCGAGTTCATCGCACTCGCGGCCTTCCTGATGGCGATTAACTCACTCGCAATCGACATCATGCTTCCCGCGCTGCAGCAGATCGGTTCCAGCCTCGGCGTGATGAACGAAAACCATCGGCAATATGTCGTAACAGCATATCTGATCGGCTTCGGCTCCGCCCAGCTTATCTATGGCCCCCTATCGGATCGCTTCGGCCGCCGCATGCCACTCTTGATCGGCATCACCATCTACGTGATTTCGGCATTCGGCATTGCCCTCATCCCGTCCTTCGCCGGTCTGCTGGCGCTTCGCTTCATTCAGGGCCTCGGTTCGGCGGCCACCCGCGTCATCACCGTCTCCATCGTCCGCGACGTCTTCGGCGGCCGCCTGATGGCCGAGGTGATGTCGCTCATCATGATGGTTTTCATGATCGTTCCGGTCATCGCGCCGGGAAGCGGCCAGATCATCCTGCTGGTCAGCACCTGGCACATGATCTTCGTCTTCATCGGCGCCATGGCAACACTCGTCGGCCTCTGGATGTATTTCCGGCTTCCAGAGACGCTGAAGCCTGAAAATATCCGCCCACTGACCGTGAAGTCTGTCGCTGCCGGCTTCAAGATCGTTCTGACGGACCGCGTAGCACTCTGTTACACCCTTGCCAGCACATTCCTCTTCGGCGCGTTGTTCGGCTTCATCAATTCTGCCCAGCAGATCTACAACAACATCTACGGCCTTGGCGTCTATACGCCGCTGGCATTCGGCGGCGTGGCGGCGTTCATGGCTCTGTCGTCCTTCGTCAACTCTCAGTTTGTCGGCCGCTTCGGCATGCGCCGGCTGTCGCACACGGCCCTCCTCGGCTTTGTCGCCATCACCTTCTGTTGGCTGCTGGTGCAGCTTTACGGACCATCGCCGATGCCGTTCCCCCTATTTATGGTCTTTTTCGCACTGGCCATGTTTCAATTCGGCTGGATTGGTTCCAACTTCAACTCTCTCGCGATGGAACCTCTCGGCCATGTTGCGGGCACGGCATCCTCCGTACTCGGCTTCATGAGCACTGTCGGCGGCGCATCGATCGGCGCCTGCATCGGGCAGTTCTATAACGGCACGGCGACACCGATGGTCATCGGCTATTTCACCGTTTCCCTCATCGGCGTCGTCTTCGTGCTGATTGCTGAAAAGGGAAAGCTGTTCCGCCCGCACAATGCCCCGCCTCCGGCCGACCAGTCTCTCGCTTTACATTGACAGGCATATTCGAATGACGACCACGCCTCAATCCCAGCAGCCGGCCCAGCAGCCTGCACAGTCCGGCTCCAGCCGCATCGGCCTTGGCATCGTGGAATTCATTCTCACGATCGCCCTGATGACGGCCAGCATTTCGATGGGCATCGACAGCATGTTGCCGGCACTGCCGAATATCGGCCAGTCGCTCCATGTCGCCAATCCGAATGACACACAGCTCGTCATCGGCGTCTATTTCCTCGGTTTCGGCATCTGTCAGCTTTTCTTCGGCAGCCTGTCGGACACCTATGGCCGGCGGTACATCCTGCTCGGTGGTCTGGCTTTTTATACGGTGACCCTGTTTGCCGCAGCCTGGAGCGGCAGCCTGTTTGCCCTGCTGGCGATGCGTTTTGCGCAGGGCGTCGGCGCCGCAGCCGTGCGCATCACCACGCTCGCTATCGTCCGCGATTGCTTCGGCGGTCGCGAAATGGCCCGCGTCATGTCCTATATCATGATCGTCTTCATGATCATGCCGATGGTTGCGCCCTTCGTCGGCCAGATGATCGTCGCCTATTCGAACTGGCAGTGGATCTTCATTCTGCTCGGTATCGTCAGCGCCGGCCTTTTCCTGGTTGCCTTCTTCCGCATGAAGGAAACGCTGCCCGTCGAAGAGCGCCTGCCGCTCTCGGTCGCTTCCGTGCTATCCGGCTTCAAGACGGTGCTGACCAACCGCATCACCTGCGGCTACATGATCGGCCTGACGCTCTACACCGGCATCATCTGCGCCTACATCGTTTCTGTGCAGCAGGTCTTCGGCGAGGTCTACGGCCTCGGGGAAACCTTCCCGATCGCCTTTGCGGCAACGGCAGCCGGCACCGCCGTCGCACAGTTCGCCAATGGCTATTTCGTTCGCAGCTTCGGCATGCGCCGCATTTCCCATGCCGCCATGATCGTTTTCACCGCTTTGGGCGCCATCGGCTACATCGTCGGCATGTTCGGCCAGCCAAGCTTCACCTTCATTTATGTGCTGATCTCGGTGATGCTGATGATGTTTGCAGTGATCACAACCAATTGCATGGCAATCAGCCTCGAGCCAATGGGACATCTGGCGGGCACGGCAGCCGCCATCACCAGCTCGATCTCCACGACGGTTGGTGTCCTGCTCGGCGGCATTGTCGGCCAGATGTTTGATGGCACCGCACAGCCGCTGCTTGCCGGCTTCACCATATTTGGCGCACTGTCGATTGTCGCAACGCTGTGGGCGGAACGCGGGAAGCTCTTCACCCATCCCGGCGATACGCCGGCGCTGGAGCCGGGCATGGGGCACGTCTGAACGACGTGCCTTCCTTAGGCGCCGCTGCGTGGTCGACTGACCCAGCGCACCGCTGCAGCGATCGCAAGCCCGAAGAGCGGCCACATCGCCCATGGTGTTCCATGCCAGGTGAAAAGGTTGATGGTAACGATCCCGATGCCCGTGATGACAAGGCTCGCGATCGCCATATCGATCTGCGGGTTGCTACGGACGTAACGATACGCGTTAACCCATAAAATCGCGAGTATGGGCCATTTCGCCCAAAATTCGCCACCCCAGGTCAACCCGTTAAGAACGGCAAGGCCGATGCACACGACTAGGGCAACACCACAACTCCGCCGCCAGTCCTGCGGCACGGATTCCCGCATCGCCGCTTCGGGGGTCCGCACGGGAGCCGGCTCCTGGGCCGACCGATAATCGTATGTGGTGTCGACAACCTGAACGCCGCCGATCCGCACTGCATAGCTCGGCACTCCGCCTTCGATGTTCTTGACCTCGAGCTGTCCGAGAAAATCGAAACCGACGGCCACCTTATTGCGGACCTGATCGTAGACAGTGTTGGAAATGACGATGCCACCCGGAGCAGCGCGTGACTGCAGCCGGGCCGCGATATTGACGCCGTCACCATAGAGATCGTCGCCATCGGCGATCACATCACCGAGGTTGAGGCCGATGCGAAAGAGCATCTGCTTGTCGGGATCGGTCATTGCATTATAGCCGGCAAGCTCGTTCTGCGTGTCGATTGCAGCGCGCACGGCTTCGACGACGCTTGGAAACTCGGCAAAGACGCCATCGCCCCAGGTGTTGATGACACGGCCGCCATGGGCTTCGATGAGCCGTTTCATCGCATCGCGGTAACGGCGAAGAGTGGACAGCGTCCCCTCTTCATCCTTCCCCATAAGGCGCGTGTAATCCTGTACATCGGCGCAGAAGATAGTGGTCAGCTTGCGGCTCGTCTCGGACATCTGTCTCATCCCCGCGGCAAGCGCCGACCAAGGCTCTTGCCTGTTGCAGCAAAGATAGCCCTCCAACCGCTACTTTCCAAGAGGCCGCGCCGGCTATCGTGGCATAGTTCCCCTTAAAGAGTGAAGACTTCGCGCCGCAGCAGCTCCCAGGTATCCTTGTCCGCCGCGACCAGCAGCCCGCCGTCGAGATGATGCGGCAGATAGGGCGAACCGTCGAAACGGCGGACATAGGCTCCGGATTCGGCCGAGATCAGCGATCCCGCCAAGTGATCCCAGGGCATCAGCTTGTTGTACATGAGGTAGTGCACATAGCCGCCCGCGAGCGTGCGGTACTCATGCGCCGCGCAGCGATAGCAGGTCGTGTAGCGCACCTTGGCGAGATTGCCCATGATTTCCGCGCGCTTTTCCTTGGGCAGAAAACCGGTGGCCGCCATGCCGACCAGTTCTTCCAGCGGGACGGAAGGAGCAACGTTGAGACGTAGCGTCTCGCCATCCGGCCGACGCAGCCATGCGCCGCTGCCGCGCTCCGCAAGCACCCAGTCATCACCCATCGGATCGAAGATGATACCGGCAACGGTTTCGCCTTTCGAGACCACCGAAGCCATGACGCCGAAGGCCGGAATGCCGGCAGCAAAATTGAACGTACCATCGACGGGATCGACGATGATGGCAAGGTCAGCATCCGCCAGCTTCTTCAGTAGCGACGGGTCGGCCGCAACCGATTCCTCACCGATAAACAGTGCCTCGGGCCAGAGCCGCGCAACCTCGGCCTTTATCATATGCTCGGCCCGCTCGTCGGCTTCCGTCACCAGATCCGTCGCCTCGCTCTTGGCGCGGATATCGTCGCTGCCGAGCCTGCGGAAACGAGGCAGGATCTCCGTCTGTGCCGCACGGCGCAGCACATGAGCAAGCGTGGTAACGTCAACGAGCGATGTCATGCTTTTTCCTTTCGCGTCAGGCGCTGATGATCTCGCGGCGGATCATCCGCCAGCTTTCCTCGTCAGGCGCAGAAATGATGCCGCCCGTCGTTTCACCGGGCTTGTAGGGGGTACCATCGAACTTGGTGGTATAGCCGCCCGCCTCCTGATGCGCCAGCACGCCGGCAAGATGATCCCATGGCATTAGCTTGGAATGGCCGATGAAATGCCATTTGCCCGACGCCACCATCCAATATTCATAAGCCGAACAATTGAGCGAAAAAGCCATGCGGGCCTTCGATAGATTTGCGTTGATCCGCGACCGGTCTGGCTCATCCATATGACCCCAGGATATGGCGCCCGTCATCGCGCTCAAAGGGACAGGTGCGGCAACGGCAAGCCGCCTCGCCTGCCCGGTTTGCCGGCGCAGGAAAGTGCCGCCGCCTTTCATGGAGGTCAGGGTGTCGCCAAGCACGGGATCGTGGATGATGCTGGCGATCGTTTCGCCATTGGCGACGACGGCGACGATCGTCCCGAAAGCAGGCAGTCCGGCCGCGAAATTGAAGGTGCCATCCACCGGGTCGATGGTAAAGGCCAATTCCGCATGCGCCAGCGCCGGCACGACGGACTTGTCAGCCTCATAGGCTTCTTCGCCGACGATCACAGCTTTCGGAAAACGCACCTTCAGTGCCGCGGTGATGTGCCGTTCTGCCAGAAGATCCGCCTCGGTCACGAGGTCGATAGCCGACGTCTTTTCCGATATGTCGCCAGCGTCCAGATTGCGGAAGCGCGGCATGATTTCCTTTGACGCCGCTTCGGCGACGATCGTCATCACATAGTCGAAATCAGTATCGGAGAAATTCATAGGAAGCCTCTGTTTTGTTGGGGCTTCCTCTTATGCCCGATTCGATGACATCGGTGTGGCAAATGCACTGAATTACGCTGGATCGCCGGAAGATCCCTGTGTCATCAATCCAGCGAAATCGAATAATTTCGGGTCGAGCAGGTGTGACGGGTTCACATGCGTCAGAGCGCGCAGCATCGTATCCTTGCGCCCCGGCATGCGCCGCTCGATATCGGCGAGCATGTCCTTCATGGCATTGCGCTGCAATCCATCCTGCGAGCCGCAGAGATCGCAGGGAATGATCGGAAACTGCATGGCCGCAGCGAACTTGGCGAGGTCGTCTTCCGCCGCATAGGCCAGTGGGCGCAACAGCATCAAGTCGCCCTCGTCATTGAGCAACTTCGCCGGCATGGAGGCCAGCCGGCCGCCATGGAAGAAGTTCATAAAGAAGGTCTCGAGAATATCCTCGCGGTGATGGCCAAGCACGAGCGCATCGCAACCTTCCTCGCGAGCGATGCGATAAAGATTGCCGCGACGCAGGCGCGAGCAGAGCGAACAATAGGTTGCCCCCTCCGGCACCTTTTCCTTCACGATAGAATAGGTGTCGCGATATTCGATGCGATGCGTGACACCGATCTTCGTCAGATATTCGGGCAGAATATGCTTCGGGAAATTCGGCTGACCCTGATCCAGATTGCAGGCGACCAGCTCCACCGGCAGCAGACCGCGCCATTTCAGATCGAGCAGCAGTGCAAGCAGCCCATAGGAATCCTTGCCGCCAGAAAGGCCAACCAGCCAGCGCTTCTGGCCCTTCAGCATCTGGAAGTCTTCCATAGCCTGGCGCACCTGCCGCAACAGGCGCTTGCGAAGCTTGTTGAAGGAGACCGAACGCGGCGCATCGGAAAACATCGGATGCGCGGCGGAACCGCTATCCTCAACCTCGATATCGATGTCGTCTTTTACCGTCGTTGCGATATTCATTCGATCATTCCTTGCATCTCGCCACGCTGATAGCAGAAAGCGGCTCGATAAGACATGGATATCAATCCCCGAATACGGACCAGCCAGTGCGCGCCGCCAGCATTTCCAGCGCAACAGCGCCGAGCTGCGAATTGCCGACCTTGTTCAGCCCCGGCGACCAGACGGCAATGGAGCCGATGCCCGGCGCCACGGCCAGAATGCCGCCGCCGACACCACTCTTGCCCGGCAGGCCGACATGATAGGCGAAGTCCCCCGAGCCATCATAATGGCCGCAAGTCAGCATCAGCGCATTGATGCGCCGCGCCCGCTTCGGCGAGACGACGGAGTGACCTGTGATGGGATTGCTGCCGCGCGCAGCGAGATAGAGCCCCGCCTTGGCAAGCTGAAGGCAGCTCATGGAAAGCGCGCACTGATGGAAATAAACACCAAGCACATGCTCAACAGGGTGATGAATATTGCCGTAGGCGCGCATGAAATTGGCAAGCGCGAAATTGCGAAAGCCCGTCTGCGTCTCCGAACGCGCGACCTTGTCATCGATGCTGATCGTCTCGTCGTCGGCCACATAGCGCACGAAGCGCAGCAACTCGCCTATCGCCTCGCGCGGCTCGTGTCCAGCGAGTACGACATCGCTGACGGCGATGGCACCCGCATTGACGAAGGGATTGCGGGGAATGCCCTCTTCGCGCTCCAGCTGGACGATGGAGTTGAAGGCCGTGCCGGATGGCTCACGCCCTACGCGATTCCACAGGCTCTCGCCGACTTTGCCCAGCGCCAGGGTCAGCATGAAGACCTTGGAGATACTCTGGATAGAGAAAGGGACGCCCGCGTCGCCGATGCAGTAGATTTTGCCGTCGACCGTCGCGATTGCCATTCCGAACTGCTTCGGATCGACCTTTGCCAGCTCGGGAATGTAATCGGCAACCTTGCCTTCGCCGATGCGCGGCGAAAGCTCCGCATGAATGCCGTCGAGAATGGCCTGCAAATCCGTCATGAGGCGCTCCAAAGACAAAAAAGCCGCTCAAACCGAGCGGCTTTTCATTCATTAAGAAAGTTATCCGCTTATTAACGCGAATAGAATTCGACGACCAGATGCGGTTCCATGACGACGGCGTACGGCACGTCGGCGAGAGCCGGAACGCGAGCGAAGGTCGCAACCATCTTGTTGTGATCGACTTCGATGTAATCCGGAACGTCTCGCTCAGCGAGAGAAACCGATTCCAGAACGGTTACGAGCTGCTTGGACTTTTCGCGAACTTCGATAACGTCGCCAGCCTTGCAGCGGTACGAACCGATGTTGACGCGAACGCCGTTGACCGTGACGTGGCCGTGGTTGACGAACTGACGGGCGGCGAAGACCGTCGGAACGAACTTGGCGCGGTAGACGATCGCGTCGAGACGCGATTCGAGCAGGCCGATCAGGTTTTCCGAGGTGTCGCCCTTGCGGCGGTTGGCTTCGTCGAAGGTGGCGCGGAACTGCTTTTCACGCAGGTCGCCGTAGTAGCCCTTCAGCTTCTGCTTGGCGCGCAGCTGCACGCCGAAGTCCGAGAGCTTGCCCTTGCGGCGCTGGCCGTGCTGGCCCGGGCCGTATTCGCGGCGGTTAACCGGGGACTTCGGACGGCCCCAGATGTTTTCGCCCATACGGCGGTCAATTTTGTACTTGGACGATTCGCGCTTGCTCATCGCATTTCCTTTCAAGTGTTATGGCGGCCCGTTGCCGAACCGCGAAGGAAACACGCCCTCCTCTGAACTCCGTTTTCGAGCTCTGACAGGCTTCTCACGTTAGCGAACGGACGAAGCCACGGGACATGTCAAATGAAACACCGGACATTTCTGCCCGGCGTTGGCGCGGTCTGTAAGGGGTCGTCATGAAAATGTCAACAGCAGGATCGGCGAGAAGCGCAGTTTCATTCCGCACGCCCCAGGCCGCGCCAGTCCTCCGGCACATCCGGCAACGACGGCATCAGATCCGGCTCGGATGTCGCCTTTCGAAACTGCACGCCATCGTCGGTCAAAGCCGATATCTGAATTGGGATGCCGCTGGCGTTGACCGCAAGCAGACCGACTATATCCGGTGGCGCGGATCGAACGTAGCGCTCCGCTCCATTCAGCACCTCCACAAGCCTGTCGCGAATGACGCTGGCCGTAAAATCGACTGGAAGACCTCTCACGGAATCATAATCCTCGGTCGAAACCGATAGCCCTCTTCGCCGAATTTCATCAATTATCCTGATTGGAGAATAATGCGGTGGCTTTCCCGAGGCTGCGACGACAACCGCACCAAGCGGAGACAACCTTTCGTCGATCATTAACAAATCGACGAAATCCCGAGGCTTTGTCCGGGTTGATGCCGCGAGAACCTTATTGACGGCAAGGTCTGCTGGATGAAGCCTTGCACCCCATTCCTTGTCTCGAACAAGCGGAAAAAACCGGGTTCGAGATTCGCTCATCCATTGAATGAGCGTATTCTCCTGCGCCTTGGAGACTTCGGCCTCGACGCAGCCATAGACATTGACCTCGACAGAAACACGGAAACCATCAGTTCTGAGCGTTTCCATGTCCCGCTCGGCAACAGGACCGATTTCCTCGTCGGTATCTTGGAAGATATCGATATCGTCGGACAGACGAGGCCAATTCATATTAAGGACAAGCCCACCCGCGACATAGCTGGTTTCCGAGCGATTTTTGGCGATGGACGCCATAATCTCTTTTTGCAGTTTAGTCAGCGCCATCGCTTATCGCCCTACCTCGTCAAGCATACGACGCCCCAGTACAAAGGCGCGTGCATCGCCGCGCTCCATCAAAGCGCTGGCTATCACCCTTGCCTTCTGTGCCAAATCGGGCAGCCGATCCAGATCGATATTGTCAAGGAGGCGGGTGCCATAGCGGTCAAGCGCTTCTTCGACATTCTCTCGAAGACGCTCTTTCCTTTGTCGATGTTCTGCGCGCATTTCCGCCGCTTGCGACAGGATATCATTGCGGCACGCTGCGGGAACTAGAACCTCCACCCTCACTAGGTCGGACGCTCCACCACTTTCCCTATATCGCTGGATCCTGTCACGCGCGGCCATGAATTCATCTCCTGCAGAGACAAATATAGGCGTATCCCGGATACGCATCAAGGGTGCCGTATTTCCGGCTATTCCGCCGCCGCCTGCTCGCCACCTTCGATATCCGGCGCATTAGCATCGCCAGGCGCGGTCTGCGAACCCATATCCGGGAAGGCGACGATACGTTTGCCGGAGAAATCCGTGTGGACGACGACGCTGCCCTGTTCCTCGAAATAGCTCAATAGTCGCCGTGCGCGTCTGGCCGAATGGGTGCCATAGGCGCGGGCAATGCGGGCGTCGGACGGGCACGGTTCGCCGCTGATCGCGGCCTTGGCGAGCATCAGGAATACGCCCTGCAGATCGTCGGTGACACTGGCGGACAGCGCAAGCGCCGTTGCCCATTGATCCGTCGCCATGACCTCTTCGTCCGCACCGGAGCGCACGATCGCCACACGACGGCGGAATTCCGAAAGGCTCATGGGTGCGCCGGGAACGCGGCGCATGCGCAAGCGTACAAGAAACTCCTGATAAAGCACCGAATCCGTTCGGAAGCCGGAGGCGGGATCATCGAGGATTTCGAAGAGCACCGCGCTCACTCTCGCCTCGCGATCCTCGCTCGATAGTTCCGGCTGGCTGACCTTCGGCTCCGAAGGTGCCGGGCTTGCCGCCGGCACGGAGCGGGAAAGCTCAGCCAGAATATCAGTCGTCGGCCGCGGCGCCGGCGTCGTGCGGCGGACAACGGGCCGCGCGAACTCTTCCGGATCCGGCGTGAAAATCAGATCTTCGACATCCTGCGGCGCATCCGGCAGCGGCATCAGCTTCGGGCTGGAAGAGCGTGCCGAGGTCTCCACTGCGCCGATGGTGATCGGCAGCGGGCGGCGCGAAAGTGCCGGCCCGAGGGCTACGAAATTGCCACGCTTGAGGTCGCGGAACATTTCCGCTTGCCTGCGATCCATGCCGAGAAGGTCGGCCGCGCGAGCCATGTCGATATCGAGGAAGGTGCGGCCCATCAGGAAATTGGAAGCCTCTGCGGCAACATTCTTGGCGAGCTTCGCCAGACGCTGTGTGGCGATGACGCCGGCAAGGCCGCGCTTTCGGCCGCGGCACATCAGATTGGTCATGGCCCCGAGCGACATCTTGCGCGCATCTTCCGAAACGTCGCCGCCGACCGAAGGCGCAAACATCTGCGCCTCATCGACCACCACGAGCACCGGATACCAGAATTCGCGGTCGGCATCGAACATGCCATTCAGGAAGGCGGCTGCGGCGCGCATCTGCTGCTCGATATCGAGCCCCTCCAGCGTCAAAACGCAGGACACGCGATGCTGGCGAATGCGGTTGGCGATGCCGGCAAGTTCGGCTTCCGTACGCTCGCCATCGACGACGACATGCCCGAACTTGTCGGCCAGCGTGACAAAATCGCCTTCGGGATCGATGATGACCTGCTGTACCCATTGCGCCGACTGCTCCAGCAGCCTCCGCAACAGATGCGATTTTCCGGAGCCGGAATTTCCCTGCACCAGGAGACGCGTCGCCAGCAGCTCCTCGATATCGAGCTGGGCGCTGGTCCCGCCGGACGCCGTTCCCATGTCGATGCCGACCTGCAATGCACTTCCCCTATGAGCAAGAATCAAATGTGGATGCGCCCCATCTTTCTGAAAGGACGCGCCCTCGTCTAGCAAAGATTTCCAAGCTTCGCGCCCGTGGATTGAAAAAACCCACAGGCGATTGTGAGACCTATCTGAATCGCAAGTTTGCCCGCGACAGCTCACTGATCGACGTGCAGCCCATCAGTTTCATGTCGCGCTCGACTTCCGTGCGCAGATGCCTGAGCGCCCGCTCCACACCCGCCTGACCGGCAGCGGCAAGCGGATACAGATAGAAGCGGCCGAGACCGACCGCCTTGGCGCCGAGCGACAGCGCCTTCAGCACATGTGTGCCGCGCTGCACGCCGCCATCCATCATAACATCAATGCAGTGGCCGACGGCGTCTACGATCTCGGCCAGCTGATCGAATGCCGAGCGTGAGCCGTCCAGCTGCCGGCCGCCATGGTTAGACAGCACGATGCCGGTACATCCGATATCGACAGCACGCTTGGCGTCTTCGACCGACATGATGCCCTTCAGGCAGAACTGCCCGTTCCAGTGCTTCACCATCTCGGCGACGTCGTTCCAATTCATCGACGGATCGAGCATCTCGGTGAAATACTTGCCGATCGACATGGCGCCGCCGCTCATGTCGACATGCTCATCGAGCTGCGGCAGGCGAAACTTTTCGTGCGTGACATAGTTCATCGCCCAGGCAGGCTTGATGGCGAACTGGGTGAGGCCCGCCAGATTGAGCTTGAACGGAATGGAAAACCCGGTGCGAAGATCGCGCTCGCGATTGCCGCCGGTAATGCTGTCGACAGTCAGCATCATGACGTTAACGCCGGCTTCCTTGGCCCGCTCCATCATTGCCCGATTCAAGCTGCGGTCCTTGTGGAAATAGAACTGGTAGACCTGCGGCCCTTGATGCTTCTTGCGGATTTCCTCAAGACTGACGGTGCCGAGCGAGGAAACGCCGAACATGGTGCCGAGCGAAGAAGCCGCGGCGGCCACCGCATTCTCGCCCTGATAATGGAAGAGACGCTGCAGTGCCGTCGGCGAGCAATAGAAGGGCGTCGCGAGCTTTTGTCCCATGACGGTGACAGACATGTCGATCTCGCTGACCCCGCGCAGAACGTTGGGCACGAGATCGCAGCTTTCAAAGCTTGACGTGTTTCGCCGCAGCGTCACCTCGTCGTCGGCCGCGCCGTCGATATAGTTGAAGATCGGGCCGGGAAGACGCTTTTTCGCGAGAAGACGAAAATCATGGAAGTTGTGGCACTCACGCAGACGCATGGCTTGCCCCGACAACGCTGCAATCAATCTCAAAAGACATCAATATCGACCTCCCAATATCCCGCCGCCCAGTCAAATCCTGCATTACAGCCGGTGCAAACGTGCTTCCCACTTGTAAAGCACATCCGGCTCCTTTTCCTCATTGCCTGCCCCGTCGGACTCGTCAACCACGAAGAAGCCGTGTTTCAAGTAAAAGCGGCGCGCCGGCTCGTTTCTCTGGAATGTCCAGAGCGACAGCGCCGGATAGGTCGACTTGGCGATATCCAGCAGGCGGCTGCCTACACCACGCCCCTGCGCCTCGGGCAGAACGTAGAGCTGATCGATCCAATCCTTGAGGAAGGCAATGACGCCGACCAGGCGACCGCCCTCTTCCGCGCCCCAGATCTGGCAGTCTTTGAAGACCACAGCGCTCCAGAAACCGACATCCTCTTCCGGCGTATGAAGTCTGGCAAGCGTCGGCAGCCGCTCGTTGAAGGAAGCGCGATGAACGGCGGCGGCAGCCGGCATATCCACGAGATCGAGTTTACGCAGCAAAACCTTGTCTTTCATCATCAAGCCTTGAGTCCAAAGCCTTGCATCAGCCGGCGCGTGAGAAAATCCGGTGCCCCGGAGGTGAAGACAGCGAAATCGAAATTGTCAGGATGGACGGCATCGGCCACCTGCGGCACGAGACTGCGGGCGCGCCTTGCGATCGCTTCAGCCGGATCGAGCCAATCGACCGGCCAGGGCGCAAGCCTGCGGAAAATATTGGCCATGAAGGGATAATGCGTGCAGGCGAGCACGACGATATCGGTCTTGCGGCCATCCATCTCGACGAAGCACTGCTCGATTTCGGTCATGACAGCCTCATCGCTGACGACATCGCCGCGAATATAGGCTTCTGCCAGACGTGCCAGGTCCTGCGATCCAACGAGCCGCACATGGCATTGGGTGGCAAAAGACTGGATCAGGTCGCGCGTATAGGCGCGCTTGACGGTGCCCGGTGTCGCGAGCACCGAGACAAGGCCGGAGCGGGTCCGCTCGGCGGCCGGCTTGATCGCCGGCACCGTACCTACGAAGGTCATCTGCGGAAAAGCCGCACGCAGATCGGCGCCTGCCAGCGTGAAAGCCGTATTGCAGGCGATGATGCAGACTTCCGGATCATATTGCACAAGCAGCTTTGCGAAGAGATCGACAATGCGCTCCTTCAGCGCTGCTTCTTTCCAACTGCCATAGGGAAAGCCGGCATCGTCGGCGATATAGATGAAACCCCGCTCCGGCATCAGCACGCGCGCCTCGCGCAGCACGGTCAAACCACCGATCCCTGAATCGAAGACGAGGACCGGTTTCAGCTCATTCGCCGCTGCTGTCATCGCTTGGGGCTTCCTTTGGTACTTTCGAGGATCTGGGATGCGAGCCGCTACCGCGCGGAAACTTCCGTGAGAAGCGGTCAAGAGACGAGATCACCCCGCGCAAGACGCTGATTTCCTGTTCGGTGAACGCCCGGCGCGAGAGGACGGCCCGAAGATTGTCGACCATTTTCGGCTTTTTCCCGGCAGGATGGAAATAATTGCGCGCATCCAGCGCTTCCTCCAGCTGGTCGAACAGGCCGAAAAGCTGCTCCTTGGTCGAAGGCCGCTGCTCGATCGCCTGGAAAGGCACATCGCCCAGATCCTCCATGCCCGATTTCATCCACTCATAGGACATCAACAGCACGGCCTGGGCTATGTTCAGCGAGGCGAAAGCAGGATTGACGGGAAAGGTGACGATCTCGTCTGCCAGCGCCACTTCCTCGTTCATCAGGCCCCAGCGCTCCCTGCCGAAGAGAATGCCGGTGCCCTCGCCCGCCTTGAATTTGGCGCGAAGGGTCTCGGCCGCAACGACTGGCGAACGCACCGGCTTGTAGCCATCCCGCTCGCGCGCCGTCGTTGCATAAACGAAGTTGAGGTCTGATATCGCCTGTTCCAGCGTCTCGTAGACCTTGGTCGCCTCGATGATATGATCCGCCTTCGAAGCCGTCGCCTGCGCCCTTTCGTTCGGCCAGCCATCGCGAGGATTGACGAGGCGCAATTCGGCAAGGCCGAAATTCGCCATGGCGCGCGCCACCATGCCGATATTCTCGCCCATCTGCGGCTCGACCAGAATGATGGCCGGCCCTTCGGCCAAAAGTTGACGCTCGCTGTTCGTGCCTGCCATGATGTCTTGCTCTCCGCGCGCGAACCTTCTCGCGCAAATCATGGGTCGCAATAGCGAGACGCCAGCCGATCGGCAAGGTTTTTGCGCTTGAACGGCAGAACGAATCCCGCCCGATTATTGCGGATTGGCCGGCTTCTGCTGATCCGACGGTTGCTGCGTCTGGTCTGTCGGCTGTTGCTGCTGCTGTTTGACAATATCCACCATCACGCTCTTGAGCGAGCTTGGATTGCCATTGTCGTCGTTGGTGACGATATCATCGACAACGGGCCTGCCGCCCTCTTCAATGACCTCGAAGCGAACCGTCGTCACCTTCTGATAATCGGCGTCGGAGCCCATGCAGGTCGATTTCTTGAAGGTCGCCAGCACCTCTGTCACATTGTTCTTCGGCGGCTGGGCGTCAATCTTCACATCCTCCAGCGGACACGCGTCCTGCGCATTGACGATGACGTCGTAGTCGAAAGGCGAGATACCATCCTCGTCGGCGGCGGGAAATTGCGCCGCCACCTGGTATTTCGCTCCAAAATCCTTGCTGTAGATTTCCTTGAGCTTGTCCTCGCCGAAGATATCCTGCCAGTCGCTGTCGCCGCCCGCCCAGTTCGAGACGGTCGCATCCATGATGGCTTTGACCGGTACCGTTGCATCGGCCGCAAACGCCATATGCGCGCCAAGCGAGAACTGAAAAAGCGTAAGGGCAAAAGCGGAGGCAGCAAATTTATGCATGACGTGATTCCATGACACGGGGCCAACGGGCAAAACCTGCGCGACATTAGACCCATGGACCGTTTTGACAATGGCCGGATCGTAAAAAGCAGGTGATGTCACGAATGATCAAAAACGCGACGCCGGAGGCTCTATCGGCTTTGCGTTCCGCACTTGCGGTGCTATAGCGCTCGGGACTTCACATTACCCACAGGACTATACGGTCCCATTAGCTTAGACGAGGCAGAAGTATGAAGAAGATCAAGGTCGCAAATCCCGTTGCCGATCTCGATGGCGATGAAATGACTCGCATCATCTGGCAGTTTATCAAAGACAAACTGATATACCCCTACCTCGACATCGATATCGACTATTACGACCTTTCGGTCGAAAACCGTGACGCGACCAACGACCAGGTCACGATCGACGCCGCCAACGCCATCAAGAAGCATGGTGTCGGCATCAAGTGCGCGACGATCACGCCGGATGAAGATCGCGTCAAGGAATTCAACCTGAAGCAGATGTGGAAGAGCCCGAACGGCACCATCCGCAACATCCTCGGCGGCGTCATCTTCCGCGAGCCGATCATCTGCAAGAACGTTCCGCGCCTCGTTCCCGGCTGGACCAAGCCGATCGTCGTCGGCCGTCATGCCTTCGGCGACCAGTACCGCGCCACCGACTTCAAGTTCCCCGGCAAGGGCAAGCTGACCATCAAGTTTGTCGGTGAAGATGGCGAAGTCATCGAAAAAGAAGTCTTCAACGCTCCGGGCGCTGGCGTTGCCATGGCCATGTACAACCTCGACGAGTCGATCCGCGAATTCGCCCGCGCCTCGATGATGTACGGCCTGATGCGCAAGTGGCCGGTCTACCTCTCCACAAAGAACACCATCCTCAAGGCTTATGACGGCCGCTTCAAGGACATCTTCGAAGAAGTCTACCAGAACGAGTTCAAGGCTCAGTTCGATGAAGCCGGCATCACCTATGAACACCGCCTGATCGACGACATGGTCGCCTCCGCCCTCAAGTGGTCCGGCGGCTACGTCTGGGCCTGCAAGAACTATGACGGCGACGTCCAGTCCGATACCGTTGCCCAGGGCTTCGGCTCGCTCGGCCTAATGACCTCGGTTCTCCTGACGCCGGATGGCAAGACGGTCGAAGCCGAAGCCGCACACGGCACGGTGACCCGCCACTATCGCCAACACCAGAAGGGCCAGGAAACCTCGACGAACTCGATCGCTTCGATCTTCGCCTGGACCCGCGGCCTCGCTCACCGCGCCAAGCTCGACGAAAATGCCGAACTCGCAAAGTTCGCTTCCACGCTCGAAAAGGTTTGCGTCGATACCGTTGAAGCCGGCTACATGACCAAGGACCTGGCGCTGCTGATCGGCCCCGATCAGCCGTGGCTCTCGACCACCGCCTTCCTCGACAAGATCGACGAAAATCTCAAGAAGGCCATGGCTGCCTAAGCCTTGCCGACATGAGCAGACACGAAAACCCGGCCTCAACGCCGGGTTTTCTTTTGCGTTGAATCTTGCCGCCGGGGCGAACCGGTGGCAAAAATGCCCGCAACAAAGGGGAGAGGCAGATGGCTGAAGAACTCGTTTTCTATACCAATCCGATGTCGCGCGGACGCATCGCCCGCTGGATGCTCGAGGAAATCGGCCAGCCCTACCGCACCGAATATCTCGACTACGGCACGACGATGAAATCGCCGGAATATCTCGCGGTCAACCCGATGGGCAAGGTACCGGCCATCAAGCATGGCGATACCGTCGTCACCGAAGGTGCCGCCATCTGTGCCTATCTGGCCGAAACTTTTCCGCAGGCGGGGCTTGCTCCGACGGCTGCCGAGCGCGGCCGCTATTTCCGCTGGATGTTCTTTGCGGCCGGGCCGTTCGAGATGGCGATCACCAATCGCGCCCTCGGCTTCGAAGTCCCGCCGGAACGCCTGCGCATGGCTGGCTGCGGCAGCTTTGCGAATGTGCTTGATGCGATGGAGTACGCCGTCACGACCTCGCCGTTCATCGCCGGCGACCGCTTTACGGCAGCCGACGTCTATGTCGGTTCGCATGTCGGCTGGGGCCTTAATTTCGGTACCATCGAAAAACGGCCGGCATTCGTCGACTACTGGAGCCGCGTCAGCGACCGCGACGCCTATCGCCGCGGCAACGAGATTGACAATGCCGCCATGCCGAAGCCGGCTACTGCATAATTCCTTAAATCGGAATCGATTTAAGGATAAAATTATGCAGCAGATTAATATTGTTACAGCGACCTTTGCGCGTCATGCATGACGCGCGGCGCTGTAATACCTGACAATACAAAGCACTAAGAGGATATCTTCGATCGCGCTCATATGCCGCTATTGCAGCGCCATATAGATATCGGTCAAAAGCTCTGTCGGCGGGACGTCGCGCGGATTGTTGATATATTCCTCGAACATCACGGCGTCGCGCAGCTGCCGCCCGGAAGCCGGAAGCCACTGCGCATAAAGCCACTGATAGGCCTTATGCATGTTTGCATAAGGCCCTTTGTGGCGCAGCACGGCGTACTCGCCGCCGTCGAGCGAACGCCGCTCCAGCGGAGCATTGGCAACGACGGCCTCGCCAGCGGTGACGCAGGCATAGGAGCGCAGTTTGTCCGCTTCCACCACATCCGGATCATCGAGATAGACACCGATCATGCGCATGTCCGGCCCGGCAAGGCCGCGGGCAAAGATGGTGCCAAAGAGTGTTTCGAATGCCTGGCCGATTTGCATATAGGAGCCGCGATGGGCGACACCGATCAGTGACATCGGAGAGATAGTGCGAAGCGTAACGTCGAACATGACCGTGATCCTTCCTTGGGTACTGGGTTCGAAGATCGTATGGCTTCCCTCATTCCGATATCGCGCCGGCGGCATGCCGTAGGCGGATCTGAAGATGCGGTTGAACGACTGGAGGTTGGGATAGCCCGACCGCTTTGCAATGTCGCTGACAGATAGACGGGTGTTGACGAGATCGCCGGCGGCACGATGCAGCCGCAGCCGCTTGACGGTCGCCGCCGCCGTCTCGCCGTAGATCGCCCGATAAATCCTGTGCCAGTGATAGCTGGACATGCAGGCGATCTCGGCGAGCTTTTCCATATCGAGTTCATCGTCCAGATGCTCATGGATATAGGCCGAAACCCGCCGCAACCGGGTCTCGTAAAGCGTCCACGCCGTTCCGCCACTCATGTCAAACCTCTTGCAAATCGACCGGCCCGACAAGAGCATAACCCGATTTGACAAATCCTGCGGAGTTGTCCGGACAAAGAAAATGGCGGACACCGAAGCATCCGCCATCCATGATTACCAATCGGAATTCAGCGTCTTAGCCAGCAAGCGCCGCAGCAATCGCCTCAATGGCGTCGTCGGCCTTGGCACCATCAGGGCCTCCGGCCTGCGCCATGTCGGGACGGCCGCCGCCGCCCTTGCCGCCGAGGGCAGCTGAAGCGACGCGGACGAGATCGACGGCGCTGAAGCGGCCAACCAGATCCTCCGTGACGGCGACGACGGCGCTGGCCTTGCCATCATCCGAGACGCCGATCAGCGCCACGACGCCTGATCCGAGGCTCGCCTTCGCCTCATCCGCCAGACCCTTGAGATCCTTGGGGTCGACGCCGGAAACGGGCTTGCCGAGGAATTTGACGCCGTTAACGTCTCGTACCGCATCCGCCGAACCGCCCTGGCTGCCGCCCATGGCAAGCTTGCGCTTGGCATCGGCCAATTCGCGCTCGAGCTTACGGCGTTCATCCATCAACGCTTCGACGCGCGATACGACATCGGCCGGCTGGACCTTCAGCGTCGAGGCAAGGCTCTTCACACGCTCGTCCTGCTCGGCAAGATAGCTGAGCGCGGATTCACCGGTTACGGCTTCGATGCGGCGCACGCCGGCACCTACCGCGCTTTCGCCCAGAATGCGCACGAGACCGATCTGGCCGGTGGCGGAGACATGCGTGCCGCCGCAAAGCTCGACCGAGTAAGGCTTGCCGGACTTTGCACCGCGAACACCCTGCCCCATCGACACGACGCGGACTTCGTCGCCATACTTCTCGCCGAACAGCGCCATCGCACCTTCCGCGATGGCATCATCGACGCTCATCAGACGGGTCGTGACCGGAGAGTTCTGTAGGATGATCTCGTTGGCCATCTCTTCGACGACCTTCAGCTCTTCGGCCGACATCGGCTTCGGATGCGAAACGTCGAAACGCAGGCGCTCGGGCGCGACCAGCGATCCCTTCTGCGCGACATGGGTGCCGAGCACTTCGCGAAGTGCCTCGTGCAGCAGATGGGTCGCAGAGTGGTTGGCGCGCAGGCGCGAGCGCCTGTTGTGATCGACCGTCAGGACGACGGCATCGCCGACCTTGATCTTGCCTTCCGAAACTTCGGAGCTGTGAACGAAGAGGCCCTCGCCCTTCTTCTGCGTATCGCCGACTACAAGCTTGCCATGGTCGCTGGAGATCACGCCGGTATCACCCATCTGGCCACCGGACTCGCCGTAGAACGGCGTCTGGTTGACCACGATCTGCACCTTGTCGCCGGCAGAGGCGCTGTCAACGGCGACGCCATCCCTGACGATCGCCTGGATCACGCCTTCCGCAGATTCCGTGTCATAGCCTAGGAATTCGGTCGCGCCGTTCTTTTCCTTGAGCTCGAACCAGATGGTTTCGGTCGCCTTGTCGCCGGAGCCGGTCCAATGCGAGCGCGCTTCGGCCTTCTGGCGCTCCATGGCATCGGTAAAGCTTGAGATATCGACGCCGATGCCGCGGGCGCGCAGCGCGTCCTGCGTCAGGTCGAGCGGGAAGCCATAGGTGTCGTAGAGCTTGAAGGCGGTCTCGCCGTCAAGGCTGTCGCCCTTGTGCAGGTCCGAAGTGGCATCGTTGAGCAGCGAGAGGCCGCGTTCCAGCGTCTTGCGGAAACGGGTTTCTTCGAGCTTCAGCGTCTCGGAGGTCAAAGCTTCGGCACGCACCAGCTCTGGATAGGCACGGCCCATCTGCTGGATCAGCGCCGGCAGCAACTTCCACATCAACGGTTCCTTGGCGCCGAGCAGCTGCGCGTGGCGCATGGCGCGGCGCATGATGCGGCGAAGCACATAGCCGCGGCCTTCGTTCGACGGCAACACGCCATCGGCGATCAGGAATGCGGAGGAACGCAGATGGTCGGCGATCACACGGTGGCTGGCGCGATGCTCGCCTTCCGCCTTGACACCGGTCGCCTCTTCCGAGGCTTCGATCAGCGCGCGGAACAGGTCGATGTCGTAGTTGTCATGCTTGCCCTGCAGCACGGCGGCAACACGCTCGAGGCCCATGCCAGTGTCGATCGACGGACGCGGCAGGTCGACGCGCTGTTCCTTGGTGATCTGCTCGAACTGCATGAAGACGAGATTCCAGATCTCGATGAAGCGGTCGCCGTCTTCTTCCGGAGAGCCGGGAGGGCCACCCCAGATGTGATCGCCGTGATCGTAGAAGATTTCGGAACAAGGGCCGCACGGACCGGTATCGCCCATCGCCCAGAAATTGTCGCTGGTGGCGATGCGGATGATCCGGTCGTCGGAAAGGCCGGCAATCTTCTTCCACAGGTTAAAGGCGTCGTCATCGGTATGATAGACCGTGACCAGCAGGCGCTTAGCGTCGAGGCCGAATTCCTTGGTGATCAGGTTCCAGGCAAGCTCGATGGCGCGCTCCTTGAAGTAATCGCCAAAGGAGAAGTTGCCGAGCATCTCGAAGAAGGTGTGATGGCGCGCGGTGTAGCCGACATTGTCGAGGTCGTTATGCTTGCCGCCGGCGCGAACGCATTTCTGCGCGGTCGAAGCCGTCGTATAGGGACGCTGCTCCAGGCCAGTGAACACGTTTTTGAATTGCACCATGCCGGCATTGGTGAACATCAATGTCGGATCGTTGCGCGGCACCAGCGGGCTCGACGGCACGATCTCGTGGCCGTTTTTCTTAAAATAGTCGAGGAAGGTCGACCGGATTTCATTCACACCGCTCATATGGGGCCCTTCAGTCCTGCGCTCAGCAACTTGCATCAAAGTCAGTGGCTTTTATCGTTCGCTCCCGGCGCTGTCCAGCCGCACGAACAAAACCGGCCGCACATCCCTTGGACAATGCGGCCGGTTTCAGTATTTCATCTTGTCTCAAGTCAGGAATTGCTCCCGAAAATCCTTATTCGCCGGAAGCATCGCCGTCATCGCCGGAATCGGGACCGCCATTCTGCAGGAAGCGGTCGGCAATGAGGCCAGCATTCTGGCGTAGCGACAGCTCGATCTCACGAGACAAATCCGGATTGTCGCGCAAGAAGATCTTCGCGTTCTCGCGGCCCTGACCGAGGCGCTGGCTGTTATAGGAGAACCAGGCACCGGACTTTTCGACGATGCCCGCCTTGACGCCGAGATCGACTAGCTCGCCGGTCTTGGAAACGCCTTCGCCATACATGATGTCGAATTCGACCTGCTTGAAGGGCGGCGCCATCTTGTTCTTGACGACCTTGACGCGCGTCTGGTTGCCGATCACCTCTTCGCGCTCCTTGACCGCGCCGATGCGGCGGATATCGAGGCGAACCGAGGCGTAGAATTTCAGCGCGTTACCGCCCGTCGTCGTTTCCGGCGAGCCGAACATGACGCCGATCTTCATGCGGATCTGATTGATGAAGATTACCATGCAATTGGACTTCGAGATCGAAGCCGTCAGCTTGCGCAGCGCCTGGCTCATCAAACGGGCCTGCAGGCCCGGCAGGCTGTCGCCCATCTCGCCTTCGATTTCGGCGCGCGGCGTCAGGGCCGCAACGGAGTCGACGACGAGAACGTCGATCGCGCCGGAGCGCACCAGCGTATCGGTGATTTCGAGCGCCTGTTCGCCGGTATCGGGCTGCGAGATCAGAAGGTTCTGCAGGTCGACGCCGAGCTTGCGGGCATAGACCGGATCGAGCGCATGTTCCGCGTCCACGAAGGCGCAGATGCCACCCTTCTTCTGGGCTTCTGCAATGGTCTGCAGCGCCAGGGTCGTCTTACCAGAGCTTTCCGGCCCGTAGATTTCGATGATGCGCCCCTTCGGCAAGCCGCCAATGCCGAGGGCAATATCGAGGCTCAGAGAGCCGGTGGAAACCGTTTCGATTTCGACCACGTTCTCGTTAGAGCCGAGCTTCATGATCGAGCCCTTGCCGAACGACCGCTCAATTTGAGAGAGTGCCGCTTCAAGTGCCTTGCTTTTATCCACCAATTTGTCCTCTACAAGCCGCAAAGAATTCTGAGACATTCG
This sequence comes from Rhizobium centroccidentale, assembly GCF_030182565.1. Lineage (NCBI taxonomy): Bacteria > Pseudomonadati > Pseudomonadota > Alphaproteobacteria > Hyphomicrobiales > Rhizobiaceae > Rhizobium > Rhizobium centroccidentale. The sequence goes on from NZ_JAQJCG010000010.1 coordinate 81,919, forward strand.
ATCCACCTTTAGGTTATTGAAGCCGCTCTAGCAATGTCGCCGCTGATGAGAATTGTGTACTCGATTTGTTCTCATATCGCAAGAGCACAACAAGCGATTGAAAGAAAAAGGTAAAATGAATTCTGTTCTATTTTTGTTTTCTTCTTTCTTCCCAGGCACTTACATGCCCGAAACGGTGAATTGCGAGATGTTTGCGGCTCGCTCGATTCGCCTTTTCGGCTGCTGAGGATAACCCTATGGCGAAAAAGATTCTCGTTCTTGGTGGCGCCCATATCGATCGTCGCGGCCGCATCTTCGGCGACACGGCACCCGGCGCCAGCAACCCCGGCGCATGGTTCGAGGAGCCCGGCGGCGGCGGCTTCAATGCGGCCCGAAATCTTGCCCGTCTGGGCTTTGACGTAAAGCTGATCTCGCCGCGCGGCGGCGATCCCTCCGGCGAGATGGTGGCCGAGGCCGCAAGCCACGCCGGCATCGACGATAAGCCCTTCGTCTTCCTCGATCGCAAAACGCCGAGCTATACGGCCATTCTTGAGAATGACGGCAATCTTGTCATCGCGCTGGCCGATATGGAGCTCTACAAACTCTTCGTTCCGCGACGCCTGGCGATTCGCGCCGTTCGCGATGCCTTCGATGAGACCGACCTCATTCTCTGCGACGCCAATCTGCCTGCCGAAACCTTAGGCGCGATTGCGGCAAGAGCTGCCCTATGCGGAAAACCGGTCGCCGCCATCGCCATCTCGCCGGCAAAGGTCGTGCGACTGAAGCCGAGCCTTGCCGGCATCGGTCACCTGTTCCTCAACGAAGCCGAAGCCACGGCGTTGACTGAAATCCGTCCGGAGGATCCGCGCGAATGGGTGAGTGCTTTGCGGGCGCTCGGCCTGCGCAACGGCGTGATCACCCGCGGGAAACGCCCCCTGATCGCATTCTCGCGTGATGCCATCGTCGGCTTGCAGCCGCCTATCGTCGAGGATGTCGCCGATGTCACCGGTGCGGGAGATTCGCTTGCGTCCGGCGTTCTGTCGGCGCTGATGGCCGGCTACGATCTCGCGGAAGCCATACGTCATGGCGCGGCGGCAGCGGCAATCACCGTCCAGTCTCCCTATGCAACGGCAGAAAATCTCTCTCCCGAGCTGCTAAACGCGGCCCTGGCCCTTGTTCCCGAGGCCGAAATTCTGTCATGAAGCCTGCTCAAGACGCATATATTGTTTCAGTGAATTGGAAACGACAATGACCCAGCCTATCTCGCCCCTGCTTCCGATCTCCTATTCGAAGGAAGTCGCCGCCGCCAAGCTGCGCGGTGCGCCGATCGTCGCCCTGGAATCGACGATCATCACCCACGGCATGCCCTATCCGGGCAATATCGAGATGGCCCGCAGCGTCGAAGCGATCATCCGGCAGGAAGGCGCGGTGCCGGCTACCATCGCCGTCATCCATGGCACCTTGCATATCGGCCTCGAGCCGGAAGAGCTGGAAGCACTGGCCAAGACGGAAGGTGCGATGAAGGTTTCTCGCGCCGACATCGCCTTTGCGATCGCCGAACGCCGCACCGGTGCGACCACCGTTGCCTCCACGATGATCGCGGCCGCCCGCGCCGGCATCAAGGTTTTCGCCACCGGCGGCATCGGCGGCGTGCATCGTGGTGCCGAAGAGAGCTTCGATATTTCGGCGGATCTTGAAGAGCTTTCCCGTACCGGCGTTATCGTCGTTTGCGCCGGCGCCAAGGCGATCCTCGATATTCCGAAGACGCTGGAAGTGCTGGAAACCCGCGGCGTCCCGGTCGTCACCTACGACAGCACCGAATTCCCGGCCTTCTGGTCGCGCTCATCCGGTCTGACGAGCCCGCTGACGCTGAACAGCCCGGCAGCCATCGCCAACTTCCAGACGACGCGCGAGCAGCTCGGCATCGATGGCGGTATGCTGATCGCCAATCCGGTTCCGGAAGCCGACGAGATCCCGCGCGAGGAGATGGAAATCTATATCGAGCGGGCCCTCGACAGTGCCGAGCGCGACGAGATCACCGGCAAGGCGGTTACGCCTTATCTGCTGAGCACGATCTTCGACATCACCGAAGGCCGCAGCCTCAAGACCAATATCGCGCTTGTCGAAAACAATGCGCGCCTGGCCGCGGAAATCGCCGTCGCTCTGGCAGACTAATCAAATAATCAAAGCCCTAATCACAGGAACGGCCGGGTACGCAATCGCCTGGCCGTTCTTTTTTGTTTCAGGTCAGGACGAACAGACCCAGAGCAGACCGCAATTCGGCAAGCGTTGCCTCCGTTCGCTCCCTCGCCTTTCGCGTCCCCTCACGCATTATCCCCAAAACATAGTCGGGCTCCGCGGCATAACGCCGACGGCGCTCGCGGATCGGCGCGAGCAGCGCCTGCAGGACATCCTCGAGATGTCTCTTCAAGGTGACGTCACCAAGGCCGCCGCGGCGATAGTGCTCTTTCATCTCGTCGACCAACTGCCGATCTTCACAAAAGGCATCCAGATAAGTGAAGACCACATTTCCCTCGATCTTGCCGGGATCGCTGACACGCAAGTGATCCGGATCGGTATACATTCGCCGGACGGCATCCCTGATCTCATCGGGCGATGCCGAAAGCGGGATCGCATTGCCCTGCGACTTGCTCATCTTCGCCTTGCCGTCGACGCCAGGCAGACGCCCCACCGTCGGCACCATCGCTGTAGCCTCCACCAGAACGTCTCGCCCGATCTGCCGGTTGAGACGGCGAACGATCTCGTTGGTCTGCTCGATCAACGGCGCCTGATCCTCGCCGACGGGAACGACCGTCGCCTTGAAGGCGGTGATATCGGCGGCCTGCGCCACCGGGTAGCATAGAAAGCCGGCCGGCACATCGCGTTCGAAGCCGCGCAGCTGGATCTCCGTCTTGATCGTCGGATTGCGCTCCAGGCGACTGACCGTAACGAAATTCAGGTAGAGCATCGTCAGCTCCGCCAACGCCGGCAACGCCGATTGAACGCAAATCGTCGTCAGTGTCGGATCGATGCCGACCGCGAGGTAGTCGATCGCGACTTCCAGAACATTGCGCCGGACCTTTTCGGGATCACCGGCATTGTCGGTCAGTGCCTGCGTATCTGCCAGCAGCAGGAATTGCTCATGGCTGTGCTGAAGTGCAACGCGGCTTTTCAGCGAGCCGACATAGTGACCAAGGTGAAGTGGACCAGTAGTCCGGTCGCCCGTCAGGATGACGGGACGAATATTGGTATCGGAATGCATTCTTTAGCTCCGCAAAAAGGAGCCGCCGCAATCGGGGAAGGAAAATAGAAATAGACCAATGCCTGCCGGATCACGGCGGCAGGGTCGATTTCAAGACATGACGACTGCCGCTCCTAAAAGGAGCGCCACCACTTTTGGCAATTGGGCCTGGCAAGGTCGATCATGGGCGTTGATTACACCGTTGCGCCGTAATCGGCAACATGGAGAGGCGCAAAACGCCCCTCACTTAATTCTTGTCCAGCGTCTCGCGCACGACGACGGCAAGCTGCTTCAGCGAGAATGGCTTCGGCAGGAAGCCGAATTGGGCATCCGCTGGCAGGTTGCGCGCGAAGGCATCCTCGGCATACCCCGAAACGAAGATGAACTTCAGATCCGGATATTTCTTGCGCAATTCGCGCAGCAGCGACGGCCCGTCCATCTCAGGCATGACGACATCGGAGACGACGACATCGACCTGGCCGTCGAGCTCCTCCATAATGTCGAGCGCCTCGACGCCGGAGCCGGCCTCGTGGACGGTATAGCCTCGCGTCTCAAGCATGCGCTTGCCACCGCGGCGTACCGCCTCTTCGTCCTCGACAAGCAGCACGACAGCGGACTTGCCTGTAAGATCGGCCGGTTCTTCCGGAGACGCGGCGACACCCGCACCCTGGTCCATGGCCGTAACATCGCGGCTCTCCGCCACTTTCGCTTCCGTCACGGCAGGCATTTCGACGATGTGACGCGGCAGGAAGATGCGGAAGGTCGTTCCCTTGCCCACTTCCGATTCCGGTTGGATGTAGCCGCCGGACTGCTTGATGATGCCATAGACCATGGCAAGGCCGAGGCCGGTGCCCTTGCCCACTTCCTTGGTCGTGAAGAAGGGCTCGAAAATCTTGTCCATGATCTCAGGCGCGATGCCGGTTCCGGTATCGCTGACCTCGACGAGCACCATATCTTCATGCGGAAGGTAAGGATAGTTGAACGCACTAACATCGGCCGCAAGCAGATTGCGGGTGCGCAGCGTCAGCGTGCCGCCGCCCGGCATGGCATCGCGGGCATTGACGCAGAGGTTGATCAGCACCTGCTCGAACTGTGAGAGATCGGTTTTCACGGGCCACAGGTCGCGCCCGTAATCGACGTCGAGTTTGACATGCGTACCTGACAGCAGCCGATCAACCAGCATGCGCAGATCGCCGATCACGTCTGTCAGGTTCAGGATCGTCGGCCGCATGGTCTGCTTGCGCGAGAAGGCGAGCAACTGCCGCACCAGCACCGCCGCACGATTGGCATTGCGCTTGATTTCCATCAGATCCGCAAAGCTGGCGTCCGAAGGTCGCGCCTGTAGCAGGAGATGGTCGGAAGACAGAAGGATTGCGGTCAGAACGTTGTTGAAGTCATGCGCGATGCCGCCAGCAAGCGTGCCGACGGCATTGAGCTTCTGCGTCTGCGCCATCTGGGTCTCGAGCGCCTTCTGCTCGGTCACCTCGACCGCATAGACGATGGCAACCTCTTCCGGCGCCTCGTCGGTTTGGTCGATGACGGCATTGACGTAGAAGCGGAAATGCCGCGTTTCGTCTTTCGGATTGCGGGAATCGATCGGCGGAATGTCGCCCTGCCGATCCTTGGCGGCCGCCAGCGCCTGCTGCAGCTGCGGCCGATCACTTTCGTTGACGACACTCTCCAGGGCAGCACCGCGCTCGATATCATCACGCGAGACTAAATCCGAGAAGAGCTTGAGGAAGGGCGCATTCGTCCTAAGTATACGGCCATTGCCATCGACTGATGCGATTGCCATCGGCGTATTGTTGAAGAAGCGGCTGAAGCGCATCGCAGCGGCCGAGGCTGATTGCTCTGTATCCGCGCCGTTCTGTCGGGTCAGGACGATGGTGCGGCTCTCGCCAGGAGCGCCGTCGCGCATCGACGTGACGCTGTGGACGATCTGAACCGGCAGGCTCTGGCCATTGGACCGGCGCAGATCGAGATCGAGCGTCACCGTCTTCTTGAGACCCGGCTCCGCCTGTACCGATTGGATCAGCGCCAGCCCCTCACCGGCGACGAGATCGCCTATGGTCATCGAGCCCGGCACGAACTTGGTCAAATCGAGGCCCAGCCATTCGGCAAGCGTCGCATTGAGATAGAAGATCTCGCCCTTGCGTCCGGCGGAGAAAAAGCCGGCCGGCGCGTGGTCGAGATAGTCGATCGCGTTCTGCAATTCCTTGAAGAAGCGTTCCTGATCGTCACGCTCGGAGGTGATGTCGGTGACCTGCCAGATATGCAGTACCTTGCTGCTGCCTTGCTCCGGCGGCAGCACCCGCGCCTTCAGCCGGTACCAGTGCGCACCATTGCCGCTTCCGTCCACCGGACCGAGCGGCTTCAGCAGGCGGAACTCTTCCGATCCCTCATTGCCGTCGCGCAGGCCATTGGCAAGACGATAGAGAGCCTCGTTGGACTCGCGATTTCGCGATAGCAGCATTTCCAGCGACTGCACTTCCGTCGCCTTCGTCGCACCGGTCAGGCGGCCGTAAGCGGTATTTGCGTAGACGATACGGCCCTTCTCGTCAGTGATCAGCGTCCCGTCGGGATGGCTGTTGAGGAAGGAGCGCGCCAGACTGTCAGACTGCGGCTGCGGCATGACCTCGACGAAACCGATGATCGAGGAGACTAGGAAGAAGATGCCAACCATGGCAAGAATGCCGAGGCCGCCGAGAACCGCTTCATTGTCTAGCTGGTTCTTGAAGACGACAAAGGCCGCTGCCGCGGCCACGAGCACGAGCGCAAGCAGGATGATGCGCAGCACGGTTCCCGAACGAACCCCGCGATCCACCAGCGGCACGCTATACTCGTCGGATGGACGCTGCTTCGTCATAAACCCCTCGTATCAGCCGTTCTCCTCGCGACATGTCATACACGTTGGGGGTCGCCGGAGTCGGACCTTTCGAATCTTCTTTATCAATTTGCGTCATCCGCAAAAAGCTTTGCCGGGCCAGAAAGGCTTGAATTCACAAGCAATAGAATACAACAGCCCGCAATCGCATCTTGTCTCCGGCGCAATCCTGTTCATATGATCACCGTATAGAAGGGTCACGGTCAAAGCATTACCCGCAACAGTTGCGCCTGTTGCATAATTCCTTAAATAGGATTCGATTTAAGGATAAAATTATGCAGCGGATTTAAAGCACTACAGCGACCTTTGTGCGTCACATGTGACGCACGGCGCTGCAAACCGCGACATCGGGGACAATTACGGAGTATCTCGATATGTTGGACGATATCGCCGGAGCCTATGGCAGCCGTTTCTTTCTCGCAGCCGGTGGAGTTGGCATTGCCCTGCTCGTGCTCATCGGCATTCTGTGGATTATGCGCAACCGAGCGCCTTCCCCCTTCGTGCGCGGCGGCAAGAACCGTCAGCCTCGCCTGCAGGTGCTGGATGCTGCCGCCGTCGATGCTCGCCGCCGTCTCGTGCTCGTCCGACGCGATGGAATCGAGCATCTGATCATGATCGGGGGCCCGACCGACATCGTCATCGAATCAGGCATTTCCGATGCCACCCGGGCTGGAACCGTCGCGACGCCGGTCGGAATCCCCGTGGCATTTGAAGAGCGGCAGCCGCAGCAGCAGAAGGCGACCGCGGTGGAAGCTCCTCCCGCAGCGCTCCCGCAACGCCAACAATCCGCCGAAGACAAGATTGAAGCCTATTTGCGCAACGAACCCCGCCTTGCGCCTGCACCGGAACCCGCTCCAGAGCCGCAGGCAGCCGAACGCCCACAAGCCGCCGCTGTCAAGCCGCCGCAGCCGGCCCCTCAGCCCACTCCGGCAATCAGCGAGGCTGAAGCAGCCGATATACTGGATGCTGCTCGCCACGTTGTCCTGCCGCAGCAGCAGCCCGCTCCCGTGCGCCAGGCGGCAGTCGAACCTACCGTCGCACCGGCGCCGACGCCTGCTGCCGAACCCGACAATGATTTCCAGCGCATACTGGAAGCTGAAATGTCGAAGAACCTGACCGCCGAACGGATCATTCCGAACGCGCCGGCGCCGCGGCAGGTGCAGCAACAGCCAAATGCCGCGCCATCCCCAAACCCAGGCCCGGCAAAACGCGTCGAACCCGAACTTGCACCGCTGACCGGAGCCGACAGCGCCCTTCAGAAAGAAGTCGCTCGCATCTTCGGGGAAATGAGCGTCAGCCGCGACAAATAGGGCGCGGCCTCTCAAACGCCGGAATCGAAAAGGCACGACGGATATCCATCGTGCCTTTGTTCTATAAGCCCGGTCGAAACCGAACCACCATTCACTCGTCGCGATAAACCTTCTCGCGGCGCTCGTGGCGTTCCTGTGCTTCGATCGACAAAGTGGCGATGGGACGAGCGTCCAGACGCTTCAAGCCGATCGGCTCGCCGGTTTCTTCGCAATAGCCGTAAGTACCGTCTTCAATACGCTGCAAGGCGGCATCGATCTTGGAGATGAGTTTACGCTGGCGATCGCGAGCCCGAAGCTCGATGGCTCTATCTGTTTCCGAAGATGCCCGATCAGCAAGATCGGGATGGTTTGCGCTTTCCTCTGCCAGATGATCCAGGGTCTCGCGCGCTTCTCTAAGGATATCGTTTTTCCATGCTACCAGCTTCGCTCGAAAATAAGCTCGCTGGTTCAGATTCATGAACTCCTCGTCTTCCGAGGGCACATAATTGCTAAGATCGATCTTCTCACTCAACGCGATTCTCCTGAAGAACATCTCATATGGCTGGGCTGTATATCCCAACCAATAGTGCCGATTCAAGCCAAATAGATGCTGTCAACTGATTTTTAAATTTGTCATAAAATTCGGCTAAGGGTCTATTTTTTCATCACTTCTTCTCATCGAGCCAGATTCGCGCCTCTCGTAACCTTCCCGTGATGATGGAGCATTTCGCCTTCTGACGGATCGCGCAGCAGTTGACGGCACCGATGAAGAGACGTTACCTCTTGAGTGAAATGGAGCCTCGGGATCTTGCCATGATCAGCATTTCGCCGCCGCCCTCGCGGATCTATCTTCTGCGCCACGCCGAGGCCCTACAGGCTGTACCCGGGCAAAGAGATTTCGACCGTCCCTTGAGCGACAATGGCTACGCCGCAGCCGAGATAGTCGCCGACGAGGCAGCCGATAAAGGCTACAAGCCCGACCTCGTCATTTCCTCCACCGCGCTGCGCTGCCGCCAGACCGCCGAGGCTATACGCCGCGTCGTCACCCCGTCGACGGAATTCCGCTTTGTCGACGAACTCTATAACGGCTCACCGGATGTCTATCTGTCACTCATCGCCGCGCAGACCGATCAGGACTCGGTCATGCTAATCGCGCATAACCCGGTCATCGAACTGACGCTTGCGGCCTTGATCGGACGCGAGGCTCTGGCCGGCGCTCTGCCACGCGGCTTTCCGACAGCCGGCCTTGCCATAGTCGGTTCGACACCATCGGGCTGGGTGCTGCTCGACTTTGTCACCGAATAGAGACTTCGCCGATATATGCGGCGACCGCCCTCGCCGCTGCAGACACATATCCGCTCATCTTTTCGGCGCAAGTTTCCATCCCTATATTCACGGCCACGCTGTCATCCAGGGATCCCGCCTTGCCCCCGAGCCTGACCTCTTTCACCGACGACGCCCTCATTGCATTTGACAATCTTGCCGATCGCGCCGCCGGCCTCGTCAATCCGACGATCCGTCTGGGTGTCACAGGCCTCTCCCGTTCGGGCAAGACCGTCTTCATCTCCTCGCTGGTACATAATCTGCTGAATGGCGGACGTCTGCCGCTGTTCGAGCCGGTGCAGTCCGGTCGTGTCTCCGCCGTTCGCCTCGAGCCGCAGCCGGACGATGCCGTGCCGCGTTTTCAATATGAGGACCACATCCGTGCGCTAGTCAAAGACCGCATCTGGCCGGATTCGACGCGTGCCATCTCCGAGCTGCGCATCACGCTGGATTATCAAAGCGCCAGCGGCTGGAACCGCCTGTTTTCGCCCGGTCGCCTCTCGATCGATATCGTCGATTATCCCGGCGAATGGTTGCTCGACCTGCCGCTGCTCGCAAAGGATTTCCGCACCTTCAGCGAGGAAACGCTGGCTCTGGCGGAGACCGGCATCCGCGCCGAGCTCTCACGTCATTGGCTTGGCATAACGGGAGCGGCAGATATCGCTGAACCCGCGGATGAGATGAAGGCACGCGACCTCGCTGCCGCCTTTGCCGATTATCTCAAAGCCTGCAAATCCGATGAGCGCTCGCTCTCGACGCTGCCGCCCGGCCGTTTCCTGCTGCCTGGCGATCTCGACGGCTCGCCGGCCCTCACCTTCGCGCCGCTGAAGCTGCCTGCGGAGGGCAACGCATCGAAGGGTTCTCTATGGGCGATGATGGAGCGCCGCTACGAGGCCTACAAGTCCGTCGTCGTCAAACCCTTCTTCCGCGAGCATTTCGCCCGTCTCGACCGGCAGATCGTTCTGGTCGATGCCCTGCAGGCCATCAATCGCGGCCCGGAAGCCGTGCAGGATCTGGAACGGGCGCTGACGGATGTGCTGGCCTGCTTCCGTCCGGGCACAAACTCCCTCCTCTCCTCGCTGCTCGGCCGCCGCATCGATCGCGTGCTGGTCGCCGCGACTAAGGCTGACCATCTCCATCATGAAAGCCATGACCGGCTGGAGGCATTGACGCGCCGTCTCGTCGACCGTGCTATAGAGCGCATCGGCATGGCCGGAGCCGGCATCGATGTGATGGCCATCGCTTCGGTGCGGGCGACCCGCGAGGCAACCGTGACCCGCGAGGGGCAGACGCTTCCCGTCATTGTCGGCACGCCGATAGACAAGGAAACCATCGCCGGCGAGACCTTCGACGGCAATCGCAAGACGGCAGTCTTCCCCGGCGACCTGCCGGAAAACCCGCGCTGGCTGTTCGAAGCCCTTGAATCGGATGGGGCGAAGGTCCATCTGCCCGAGGTGAACGTTGTCCGGTTTCGCCCGCCGGAGCTCGACGAAACCGGTGAAGGCATCAAGCTCTCGGTGCCGCATATCCGCCTCGACCGCGCCATGCAGTTCCTGTTCGGAGACCGTCTCGCATGACGAAATCGACCGAAAACGAGCCGAACGGTGATCGTCGTCCCGGTGCCTTCACGGTGGAACCGGAAACCTCCAGAAAAGAGGCAACTCCGCCAGCGGTTCGCAAGCCGCAGAGCTTCGATACCGACATCGTGCTGACGCCCGACGCGGAAGATCCGTTTATCAATCCGGCCCTCGGCGCCGATTCGGATGCAACTGCCATCGCCAAGCCCCGCCGCAAGGGATTCTCCTTTGGCAAGGTGGCGCTCGGTGCGCTTGGCATTCTGGTGTCGCTCGCCTTCGGTCTCTGGACGGATCAGCTCATCCGCGACCTATTCAGCCGAGCCGACTGGCTTGGCTATACCGCCCTTGCGGTCGTCGCCATCGGCATTCTGGCCGTGCTCGCCATCGTTATCCGCGAAACTGCCGGAATGATGCGGCTCGCCGCCGTGCAGACCATCAAGGCGGAGGCGGAAGCTGCCATCGTCGAAACCCGACCGGCGCGCGCCAAAGCATTGGTCAAGCGGCTCTGCACTCTACTCGAAGCCAATCCAGACACGGCAAGAGGCCGCGCGACCCTCAAGGCAGCAGAAGACGACATCATCGATGCGCCTCAGCTCATTGATCTTGCCGAACGCGAGCTGCTCGGCCCGCTCGACCGCCGCGCCCGGGCGCTGATCCTCGGCGCGTCGAAACGCGTGTCGATCGTAACAGCCGTCAGTCCCCGCGCCCTCGTCGATATTCTCTATGTTCTCTATGAAGCGGCCAAACTGGTCCGCGCCATGGCCGAACTCTATGGCGGCAGACCCGGCACGCTCGGCATGGTCAGGCTGATGCGAGATGTGATTGCCCACCTCGCCGTCACCGGCTCCATCGCCGTCGGCGACAGCATCGTACAGCAGCTGATCGGCCACGGACTGGCGTCGAAACTGTCAGCGCGTCTTGGAGAGGGCGTCGTCAACGGCATGATGACCGCAAGGATCGGAATAGCCGCCATGGATCTCTGCCGACCGCTGCCCTTCAAGGCCCTCAAGCGACCGGGCATTACCGATTTCGCCGGCGACCTCACGCCGAATGTCACCGGCCGCAACCCGGCGTGATGACCTGTAAATTAGGGACTTCAGCACCTTCGGAAACCAAGCATTAACCATTCTAGGGCAAAAGTGACAACCAGTTTCACGGTTTCGCCTCGCTAGGGAATGTCCATGTTTTCGCGTCGATTTCTTCTTGTAAGCAGCCTTGCCGCCGCAGCCATCTCCACCGGCGTCTGGACGCAATCAGCCGATGCGGCACCCCGCGACAAGGCGTTCTTCCAGTCGATCTCAGGCACATGGAGCGGCCCCGGCGAGATTGTTGCTGGCAAGTACAAGGGCACGAAGTTCACCTGCAATCTTACGGGCAAGCCATCCGATGGCAGCAGCGCCGGCGTCAAGCTCGACGGCACCTGCCGCGTCGGCGTCTTCCAACAACCGATGTCGGCCGAAATCACACAGAACGGCAGTTCCTACAGCGGAAAATTCCTGGATGGCGCAGCCGGTAAGGGCCTCGATGTGACGTCCGGCGCGGTCAACGACAACACCGTCGTTCTCGGACTGATCCGTCAGAAGCTCAACGGCGCCATGATCGCCCGCGTTGCGGACAACAAGTCGATGAACGTCACAATCTCGGTGAAAGTCGGCGAGCAGATGGTACCGGTTATCGGCGTCACACTAAAGCGCGCCGACGTCGACCAGATGGCGGTCGGGTCGATCCAATAGTATTGATGAGAATTTATAAAGACAAAGGCCAGCAACTTTGCTGGCCTTTGTCTTATATATGCATGGAGTCCAATTCAGGCCGTCCGCCACCAGTCACGGCTTTCGTCCGCGACCTCGATACCTTCGACATCAATATCCTGCAGCCAAGCCGAGATTGCCCTACCCTTGACCACGAGATCCCCGGCGAAATCGGCAAGCGGCATCAGCACGAAACCACGCTCGACCATTCGCGGATGCGGAATGGTGAGCAGCGGCTCGGCCTGTTCCAGATCTCCATAGGTCAGCACATCGATATCGATCGTTCGCGGCCCCCAGCGCTCGATCCGCACCCGCTTCATCTGCCGCTCTATATCGAGGCACACGTCGAGCAAGGCTTCCGGCGAAAGCGTCGTATCGACCGCAGCACAGGAATTATAGAAGAAGGATTGGTCCGTCTTGCCCCAGGGCGGGGTGCGATAAAGCCGCGACACCGAAACCACCGGACAATCGCCGCGAGCGTCCAGCGTTCGCAAGGCGAGCGCCATGGCGCGGACCGGGTTGTCCAGATTGCCACCCAAACCGAGCGTCGTCCGCACGGCTACACCTTCAGGCAAAATGCTCAATGCTCACCTGTACATAATCGAGAACGCCCGGAACCGGGGCATTGGGCTTGCGTACCGTGATTTTGGCGCGGTGGATACTCGGAAAACGACGGCATAGTTCCTTCGCCACATCGAGCGCCAGCGCCTCGATCAGATAACGCCGGCGACCAGTCACGATTTCCTCGATGACGCTGAAGGCGACACCGTAATTGACGGTGTCGTCGATCGAATCGCGCTCCAGCGCATCGCTGGCCTCAACATCGAGTTCGGCATCGACGAAGAAGCGCTGACCGAGGAATTCCTCCTCATCATGAACGCCGTGCCGAGCAAAGAAGGCGCAGTTCTGCAAAGTAATGGTGTATGTCACAGCGCTCATGGCGTCTCTCCGTTTCGAACTGGCGCGATCGGGTCCGAAAACCGCTCCCTGGATTCGAGCATTATGCTTTAAGTCTCGCGCGCGTCCTGAGAATAGCATCCGCAACCGCCAGCGCGTCCCTGTTGATTGCGACATTGTGTACGCGGAATATGGCAGCCCCCTGCAATCGCAGGATCGCGCTGGTTGCGGCAGTGCCGACATCGCGATCGGCCGCGTCGCGACCCGTTATAGTGCCGACGAACCGCTTGCGCGAGGTGCCGACCAACAGGGGCAACTCAAAGCGCAGCAGAGCATTGAAACGCGTCATAAGCTCGAGATTTTCCTCGGCATTCTCCTTGGCAAAGCCAAAACCCGGATCGAGCACGATCGTCTGCCTGTCGACGCCGGACGCAGCCGCAATCTCCAGCGAGCGATTGAGAAAGAAAAGCTGGTCATCGATGGCATCAGGCAGCTTCTGCCGCTCACGCCCCGTATGCATGATACAGAGACCAGCGCCCGTTTGCGCCGCCACGGTGGCAATATCTGGCTCGCGCTGCAGACCGAACACGTCATTGACGATATGTGCGCCGGCTCCAATCGCCAGCCGGGCCGTATCAGCGCGGTAGGTATCGACCGAGATCAGGGCATCGGTCCTGCCGCGCAAGGCTTCGATGACAGGCAGCACCCGCCCCTGTTCCTCGCTGGCATTGACGACGGCAGCACCTGGCTTTGTCGATTCGCCGCCGATATCGATGATGGCAGCCCCGTCCTCGACGCAGGCCAGCGCATGGGCAACAGCCGCATCGACCGCCTCATAATGACCGCTATCGGAAAAGGAATCCGGCGTCACATTGACGATAGCCATGATGACGCTTTGTCCACCGACATTGATACTGCGGCCATGCGCGACATGCCAGGTTTGGCTGCGAAGCTCCGTCACGAACCGTCCATCCCATTGAAAAGGAAAAAAACTCGCGCTTAATATTGCGCTCACAGTGGCTATGCCGCAAGGTTCGCAGAAGTTCAACATGGTAGCGACACGAATGCCGCTTGCATCCCATAAGTTCAGTCTTTCGTGTGCGTTGCTACTCGCGTTCTGCATACCCGATGTCGCCGGTGCGGAAGTCATCGCCCGCAAATCCATTTCCTATTTCGACATCAAGGGCAGCACCGCCGACGAGCTCGATGCCGCCCTGAACCAGCGCGGGCCGCTGGCGATCGGCTCCAGCAGTCACCATCCCGGTGCGACGAGGATCCGCTTCGGCGGCAATGCGACCTACAGCGAAGCGAATGGCCGCTGCTATATTTCCAGCGTCAAGGTTACGGTCGATACGGAAATCATTCTGCCGCGCTGGCGCGACCGGCGGCATGCCAACAAGCAGCTTTCCATGATCTGGGATACCTTGGCTGCCGATATCCGGCGTCATGAGGACCGGCATGTCGAGATCGCCCGTCAACATGCGCGGCAGATGGAAAAGCAGATCCTCTCTCTGCCGTCAGCCAGCAATTGTGATGCGCTTCAGGAAAAGGCAAACGAAGTAACGTCGCGGGAAACAGACCGGCATGATGCCGATCAGGCGCGTTTCGACCGCATCGAAGCGATCAATTTCACGAGCCGGATGCAGAGGCTGCTCTACTATCGCAGCCGCCAAGGCGCCCGGCAGTAGCCTTTCGAAAAACTACTCTTCGGCGCAAAAAGCCATCAGCAGCGCCAACTGTGGGAAATCCGTCACTATTCCTGTGAATCGTCTGATCTCGTCGCTCTTTGAACTTTACGAGAATCTGAAATAGGTTTTTCCTATCAATTACAGAGACAAACGCACTGGTTGATTCGAAGAAGACCGGGCGTATGTCGCAAAAGGATCGATTTTGAGTACCTGCGTTGGCGGGTTTCTTCGCTCTTCGGCGCAGTCGGGGTTTGTTTCTCAAAGCATGCGCTAAGTGTTCTCCTGGCGCGTCCTGAAGCCGCAGGTGTTTCCTCCCTTGCCTGCGGTGATGCGCCCGCCTCGCCTCGCTCGCTGCACCAGCTGAGCGGGGCATCTTTTTTGGACATTAACCTTCCGCGGGATTATCGTAACGGACCGGGTGGGGCGTGCCCGAGGTCTGGTGTCAGGCCTGGCGTTCAGGCACGTGGACGATAAGGCCGTCCAGCGCGCTCTTCATCTTGATCTGACAAGAAAGCCGCGAGTTCGGACGGACGTCGAAGGCGAAGTCGAGCATATCTTCTTCCATTGCTTCGGGGCCGCCAACCTTCTCGGTCCATTCCTCGTCGACATAGACATGACAGGTGGCACAGGCGCACGCGCCGCCGCATTCCGCTTCGATGCCTGGAACGGAGTTGCGCACGGCATTTTCCATCACGGTGGAGCCCTCGTCGACATTGAGGTCAAAGCGCGTGCCGTCGAAGGCGACGATGGTCAATTTGGTCATGTGGGTGAATTCCGATATTTCGTGAATGAAGGGTGATCGGAATTTTACTTCCAACAAATCGCTGGGGCAGTCAACATTTGCGCCGCCGAAACGGTTTATCCCGTCTGGCGGTGCAAGGGTGGAGATCATTGATCATCGAGCGGATCGGCTCAGCGCGAAAGCTTCAAAATGAAGTTTTCGGCCTCGATGACGCTGGTTGTGACCGCCGCCATGTGAGCGGCGTCGCCGACATTGCTTTCGAGCGCTCCGGCCGCATCCGCCACGCGGAAAGCGCCAACGGCACTGGCCGCGCCCTTCAGCTTGTGCGATGCGGCCTCCATGCGCTTCGGATCGCCGCTGCCGATCTCCTGCAGGCAGGAACGGGCCTGCCTTGCGAACATCTGCAGGACCTCGACCTCAAGCGCCTTGTCACCCATCGTCTGCTTGCCGAGATGGACGAGATCGATCACCCGCTCCCGCGACGGGGCCGCGCCCCGCGAATTATCAGGAGATTCAAATGCGATGTTCAAAGCTGCCATGTGCCAATGCTCCCGTCATTTATCTATGACTGTTTTATGGACCTGCCGCATAGTTGCGGCCCGGGCATGGCCATCCAGTTAAATTTTGGCACATTCAGGGCCGAAAACTCCAGACATGGTTAACGTGCGTTAAACATGCTCAAAATCTTGGCTTTTCATGGCGTTGAACAGGCAAACAGGGTTAATGGGACCTTAACGATCCACTGGCTTTAAGGTGGAATTAATTGTCATGACTGGGGGAATGTGTCACTACGATACTAGTAAATTGGGTAGATGGCACATGCCTTTGCCCCGGAAGTGGATGATGGTAATGTTTTCATAACATCCGTTTGAAAAACCAGTTATCCACTCTGAATGTAATGGGAAATCCAAGCTCGGTGTTGATCGAAGGCGGAAGACCCCACGGGAGGCAGGGTTCGTCTTTTCCGGACGCGGCGGAATTACCGGAAGAGACACGGCAAGCCCGAGTGAGTTGTAACGAGGCGTAACCGCATGGCGAACAAAAAGTACATCGAGTCGGTCGAGGACAAGGCCTTTCAGGCATTGGACGAAGCTCTGCAGATCGATTTCAGTGACGAGAGCTTGGAGTCCCGCAGCGGCACTACGCCCGATGTCCCGGAGCGAAATGTGTCTGAGCCGCCGAAACAGCCGATAAAGCAGACTAGGGATGATGCCGCCCGCAAGAATGGCGGCGCACGCAGCACCGCCGCCCCTGCTACCCCGCCCCGCTCCGCCGAGGCGCCTAAGAACCCGAACCTTGCAGCCGCCAATGACGGCAGCCGGGCGAGTTCCGCAAGCATATTGAGAGCGCTTGATGGAGCCTCGCAGAGCCACGCGGTGCGAAACGCCACGATCTTCTCGCTGTTCTGGATCATCGGTGGCGCCGGCCTCGCCTTCATGCTCTACGGCACGCAGATCCGAAACATCCATTCGATCGCGGATCTCGCAGCCCTTCCAGGCGTCATCGCCTGCATCGTCGGCATTATCGTTCCGGTGCTGCTGTTCTATGCTTTCGGCATGATGATTTCGCGTGCGCACGACATGCGCAATGCAGCACGCTCCATGGCGGAAGTTGCCCTGCGTCTCGTCGAGCCGGAAACTGTTGCTTCCGAGCGCATCATGACGGTCGGTCAGGCCGTGCGCCGCGAAGTCTCGGCCATGAACGAAGGCATCGAACGCACCATTGCGCGCGCCACCGAGCTCGAAACCCTCGTCCATACCGAAGTCAATGCGCTGGAGCGCAGCTACGCCGACAATGAATTGCGCGTGCGCAGCCTGGTCCACGAGCTGGGTACCGAGCGCGATGCCATCGTCAATCACGCCGAGCGGATCCGCTCGTCGATCTCAGGCGTACACGATCAGATCAAGGAAGACCTCTCGCTGGCGACCGAAGAAATCGCCGTGCGCCTCTCCACTTCGGGGGAAGCCTTCGCATCGATGATCGACACGCGTGCGGCGGCACTCATGGAGAAGTCGGATTCCGCCGTCCAGGCCCTCGGCACCCTGCTTTCCGCCAAGACCGACAGCCTGCTGCAGAACCTCAACGCCTCGGGCCTCGCTCTCAGCCATGAATTCGACACCCGCCTGGAATCGCTGTCGTCGACCCTCGCCGAACGCGGCAACGCGCTGCTGGGCCAATTCGAAACGCGCGCCTCGACGCTCGATGCAAACACCGAAAAGCTGAACTCTGCGCTGAACGAACGTGCGCGCCAGCTCAACGAGACGCTGGTTGCCCGCACCCGTGAAATCAGCGAGAGCCTCACTGGCGGCGAGCGCTCCATTACCGGCACGCTCGACAATGTTCTATCCCGCCTCAACACGGCCCTCGACGAAAAGGGCGCGAGCTTCCGTCAAAGCCTGCAGTCGACGGCAGATGATGCCATCATGGACATCGATCTGCGCTCCGGCTTCTTCGACGAGCGCTTTCAGTCGACGATCGCACAGCTTTCGACGACGTTCGACGAGCGCGTATCGGAATTCACCTCCGCCTTCGACAAGCGCGCCGGTACCCTGGACACCAAGCTCACGGAAAGCCTCGCCCGCATCAATCAGTCACTCGGCAGCAACTCCGATGCGCTGGAAGGCATCCTGACCTCCAGCATCGAGCGCCTGGGTTCGCATCTCACCGATCAGTCCTTCGCTCTGGCAACGACGCTGGCGACCGGACAGGAGGTGCTGGAAAGCGCCATCGGTTCCAAGGCGAACGAGATCACGTCGGCGCTGCAAAACGCCACGACGGGCATTTCCTCGGCCCTCACCTCGGGCACGAGCGAACTCAACACCACGCTCGCATCGCATGCCGGCGCCTTCACCTCCGCCGTGCAGGGCGTCACGCGCGACGTCTCCGCCGCCCTGCAAAGTGGCACGGAAGAACTGACCTCGGCCTTCACCGGCCGCGCCAATGACATCAATAATACTCTCTCCGCCCGCACCAGCGAGATCACGCAGGCTTTGGGTTCCGCCCATGAGCGCGTCGACGCCGTGATGGCCGCTCGCAGCAGCGCGCTTTTCGGCGCACTGGCAGACAACCAGTCTCGTTTCGAGCAGACGCTTGCCGAGCGTTCGGAAGCGATCACCAATGCCGTCAGCGGTTCTCATGAGCATCTGACCGCCGCCCTCGACGAACGCACCTCGATGCTGGCCATTTCTTTGGCCGAAAGCCAGTTGCGCCTCGAAAACACGCTGGCGAGCCGCGCCGATGCCATCAACAGCGCCATGGCCGACACCCATAGCAAGCTGGCCGACACGCTCGACGACAAGACAATGGCGCTCGCTATTGCGCTTTCCGAAGGCCAATCCCGCCTGGAAGACACTGTTTCCGGTCATGCTGAACACGTTGCCAGCACGCTGGATGCGAAGACTAAGGACCTTGCGCGTGCGCTCGCCGAGGGTCAGGCGCGTCTCGAAAGCACCGTTTCCGGTCACGCCGAAAGCGTCACCAACGCCCTCGACGACAGAACGATGGCGCTCGCTATCGCGCTTTCCGAGAGCCAGGCCCGGCTGGAGGAAACCGTTGCCGGTCACGCCGACCGCGTCGCCGACACGTTCGAAGGCAAGACCAGTGCGCTCGCAGCGGCCCTGACCTCCGGCCAGTCTCGTCTTGAAGAAACCCTCGCCAACCGCGCCGAGGCGATCATCAAGGCATTTGCGGGCAATCACAATGCTTTGGCCGAAGCGCTGGACGACAGAACGATGGCGCTCGCCATTGCCCTCAGTGAAAGCCAATCCCGCCTGGAAAGCACTATCGCCGGACACGCGGAAAGCGTAGCAAGCACTTTGGATGACAAGACGATGGCATTGGCCATTGCCCTTTCCGAAAGCCAAGCTCGCCTTGAAAACGCCGTTTCCGGCCATGCGGAAAGCGTCGGCGCCACGCTGGATGACAAGACGATGGCGCTGGCCATTGCGCTGTCGGAAGCCCAGGCCCGTCTCGAGGATACCGTCTCCGGCCACGCCGAGCGCGTTGCCGATACACTCGAAGGTAAGACGCGAGCGCTCTCCGATGCGCTGACCTCCGGCCAGTCGCGCCTTGAAGCAACGCTTGCCAACCGCGCCGAGGCGATCACCAACGCATTTAGCAGCAACCACAACGCGCTGGCCGACGCACTGGACGACAAGGCGATGGCTCTTGCCATTTCGCTCTCAGACACCCAATCGCGGCTTGAGGATGCGGTGTCGAGCCGTCTCGACGCCCTATCCGAAACCGTTGCCGGCACTCACGACAGGATCGTCAACAGCCTCGACGATCGGACGATGGCGCTCGCCATCGCCCTTTCGGAAGGCCATGCAAAGCTCGAGGACACTCTTTCCACCAGCGCCAAGGCCATTGCTCACACCGTCACCAGTGGCCACGAGGCACTGACCAACACGCTCGACGACAAGAGCATGGCCTTCGCAATCTCGCTCGCAGAAAACCAGAACCGTTTCGAAAGCGCGCTGGAAGACCGGGCCAACGCACTTCTCGACAGCGTCTCCGGCGCAGAGTCCCGTGTCGCCGGCGCCTTTGGCGACAAGGCGGATGCCATTCGTGCCGCCTATAGCGAAAACCAGGATCGCCTTGACCGCTCGCTCGCTGGCCACACGAGCGCTCTTTCTGAAATGCTCGGCAGCAACAGCGATCGCGTAGAGACCATTCTCGGCACCACCACCCGTCAGCTCGAAAACACCCTCGGCGCCGGTCTGTCGCAGATGGATCAGAACCTGGCGTCGGCCTATGAACGTATGCGCTCCACGCTGGAAGACCGCAGCAATGCGATTAATCTTGCCCTGCGCGACGCGCATGCGCAGATCGACAACACGCTGATGGAGCAGACGACCGCTATCGGCACCTCGATCGCCACCAGCGCCAGCATGCTGGAAATGTCGCTCGAGGATCGCGAGGCTTCTCTACGCCAGACCATCGACACGAGCGCAAGGACGCTGGAAGAGCGCCTGAATAGCGGTGCTGGCGACATTGCCGGCCGTATCCAGCAGGCCGCCGGCGACATCGCACGCTCGGCCGAAACCTTCTCGTCCAACCTCAACCAGTCGATCGACGGCATGACGAACCGCTTTGCCGAGACCGGCTCGCGGGTCGAGGCCAGCCTGTCGGCTCTTGAAAACCGCATCAATGAAGGCGTTACCGGCGTTGCCGCCCAGGTCGACGCTGCCGGCAACCGCCTCTCCGATACGCTGGCGAGCGGCGCGGCAAAGATCGACGACAGCGGCAGCCAGGCATCCGCCCGCATCGAAGAGCGCCTTTCAACTATGGACCGTGCCCTCAATGTCGGTCTCGAAGCCGTCAATCGCACGATCGAAGGCAAGGCCGCCAATCTGGCCACCACGCTGCGCACAGCCGTTGCCGACGCCGCGCAAGGCATGGACACGGAAGCGACGCGTACGGCCGAGCTGCTTGCCAACACTGGCCAGCAATTCGCCGAAAACCTCGGCAATCACAGCGATGCCTTCGCCCGTGCAATGACCGAGCGCTCCAACGACCTCGTCAACCGCGTCTCGGAAACGCAGAACCGGTTGGCAAGCCAGGCTGCGGCCGTCGCCCAGACCTTCTCGGAAGCAGGCAATGCGATCGTCAACAAGGTCGCCGAAGCCGAGGGCCTCGTCAGCAATCAGGTCAATACGATCTCGCAGGCTCTGTCTTCCGCAGAACAGTCGCTGGAAGCCCGTGGCGCAGCTATTCGCAACACGCTTGCCGGCGGCAGCGAGCAGATTGCTGCCTCCATGGCTCAGGTGGAGCGCGCGCTCGACGAGCGCAGCACGGCGATCCGCAGTTCTCTGGAAGAGCGCGCCCGTGAAATCGGCTCCACGCTTGCCGATGTCGACAAGGCGCTGGAAGCCCGTGGCTCCTCCATACGCACCTCGCTTGACGAGCGCACCCGCGAGCTGAATTCGATGCTTGCCGGACGCTCCACCGAGCTGTCGCGCCTCATCGACGAAAAGGCTCGCCCGATCGTCGATCGCTACGCGGCAACGGGCCAAGAAGCGGCAGCCCTCATCTCTGCGGCAGCTCAGGAAAGCACGGAACGCTTGCGCGCTGAAAACGCCGCCCTCATCAACGCGATCTCATCGCGCACCGAGCACGCGGTCAACACGGTCAGCGCACTCGAAAACAACCTGCTTGCAAGCGTCAACGGCATCATTGCCCGGCTGGCGGACAATAACTCGGCGATTGCCGGCCTGCTGTCCAACGCGGCCACCGAATTCGCAAACGTCGACGATCGCCTCACCGCAACCTCCTCGCGCTTTGCCGAATCTGCCGCGAAGGCCGGCGAGATGGTCTCGGCCTCGAGCCGTCTTCTCGAAGGCAAGGTCGATAAGCTGTCCGAAATCACCGGCCAGACCCTGTCGCAGGTCGGCAGCATCGTTGGTCGTTTCGACGATCATTCCAAGGTGCTGACGCAGGCATCCCAGCTTCTGGGGGCCGCTCAGTCGAACCTCGTCTCGACGCTGGAAGAGCGCGAAACGGCACTGCAGAACCTCGCCGTTGGCCTCGTTCAGCGCTCGGAAGAGATCGAGAACACCATGCGCGCCCTCGGCTCGATGGTGGAAACGGCCTTCGACCGGGCGGAGCAGCGGTCGAACCAGGTGACCGGCAATCTCCGCCAGAGCGTGCAGTCTTCCTTCGGCGATATCGGCCGCGTTCTCTCCGACGCGGAGAAGCGCGCCGAAGATGCGGCGGAAAACATGCGCTCCGCATTGCAGAAGGCCGGCGAGGAAGCGAACCAGGCAATCGAAAACACATTCGCCAATGCCGAGCGCCGTTCCAGCGATCTCACCAATCGCCTGCGCGGCGGCTTGACGGCCTCGCTGTCCGAGGTCGAGCAGATGCTCGCCGACGCCGGAAAGACCTCCGATACAGCCGCCCAACAGCTGCGGGAGACGCTACGCGTTGCAGTCGATGACGCGATCGGCCGCTTCGCCGGTGCGACGGACGAAATCCGCCGCTCGGCCGGCGACATCCGCCGCGAGCTCGACCTCACCCGCAGCGAACTGAAGCGCGGTGCCTTCGACCTTCCGGAAGAGGCAAAGGAAAGCGCCGCAGCCATGCGTCGCGCCGTTGCCGAACAGATCAAGGCCCTGCAGGATATCTCGCAGATCGTTGGCCGCTCGACGCAGCAGCTGGAGATTTCCGAGCCTGCAGCCCGTGCTCTGGCCGATGCACAGCCCGCTCCGCGCCCGCAGCCTGCCGCACCTGCCCCGCGGCCGCAACAAGCTGCTCCGCAACAACAGCCTCCGGTCACCCAGCAGCCCGTTCAGCGGCCGGCACCGCAGCCGCAGCAGCCTTCGATCGAGTCGCTCGGCTTGCGTGGGTCGATCCCGGCCGAGCGCCCGGCGGCACAGCCGCAGCGTCCGGCGGAAACAGCAGCTCCTGCCCGTCAGGAAGCAGCAGGCGGTGGCTGGATCAGCGATCTGCTGCGTGGCGCTTCGCGTGACGAAAACGCCGGTCTGCAGCCCGCGCGCCAGACGACCGCGAAAGCCCCGGCTGAACAGGCTCCTGCTCCTGCCGCACGCAACCCGCGTCATGTCGTGGAATCGCTAAACTCGCTTTCGGTCGATATCGCCCGCGCAATCGATCATGACGCCTCGGTCGATCTATGGCGCCGTTACCAGCGTGGCGAACGTGACGTGTTCACGCGCCGCCTCTATACACTAAAGGGCCAGCAGACCTTCGATGAGATCAAGCGCAAATACGACCGCGAGCCGGAATTCCGCACCGCAGTGGATCGCTACATCGCCGATTTCGAAAAGCTGCTCACCGACGTTGCTCGCACCGATCGCGACAAGACGGCTACGCAATCCTATCTCACATCGGATACCGGCAAGGTCTACACCATGCTGGCGCACGCAGCGGGCCGCCTGAGCTGAGATAGGCAGAGGACGAATAACTGATCCTCGGCAGAAATGCCGGGGATTTTGATTCAAGGTATTTCTTGGATTTTATGGCATGAAAATGGGCGGCTCAGCCGCCCTTGCTTTGTTTGGCAGCAGCTCCGCCCGACTTATCGCGCCTCATGTACCTTCGAGATCAAACCGCTGGTAATACCCACAAGGAGGAAATTGTTCTTGAGGCGAACCCAGTGATAGCCGCGCGGGGGCGTGGACAGCTGATAGACGCGATAGTCTATTTCCGTTGCGCGGCGGCGGTCGGAAGCCGACAGGCGACGCCCCTTGACCCAGCCGCCCTTGCGGATGACGACCTTCTTCTTCACCACCTCTTTCTGAACAACAGTCTGCTTGCCGGCGGGAGCAGGCTTGACCTGCGCTGCCGCCGCCAGCGGCATCCCGAGAATAGATGCAGCAAGAAGGACAGTGAAGATTTTTCTCATTGGTTGTTTCCTCATTTCAGACTCTGCACGCGAACTTATCGTGACAGACATGAAACGAGTCTGACAGTCGAATTACAATTCCGTAATGGACGTGATTGCTTCGGCCAGGCGCCCATATCGCCAGTAAGCTTACAGCTCATCGTAGTTGAACCAGTCGAAATCCGCTGTCTTCGCCCGCCCCGAGGTATCGAAGGCAAACATGCCGACGAAAGCACCGGTGAAGGAGCCGTGCTCGCCTCGCCCGCCCTCATCCGAGATGACACCGGCGTCGAGGACAGGCCCGATCGCCTGCCATGCGCCCATGCCTTCCGCTTGCCAGAAGAACTGCAGGTCGTTGTCCCGCACCTCCATGGCAAGCTGGATCCGCCCGTCCGGCACGGCGACGCCGCCCTCGATCGGAAAACTCAGGCGACCGTTCGGATAGTCCCCCGGGCAGGTCATGATAGTGACGCAGCGGCCGAGCTTCTCATGCAAGGTCACGGCAACGGCATGCAGTTTGAAGCGATTGTAGTAATGGGTGAGACCAGCAACCTGCTGATAGGTATCGGGCTGGAAATCGACGACCGTTTCGGCGCGGAAACTGTGATGTTCCTGACGGCGGGCGACGAGCGCCTGCTCGAACCAGGAACCGATGCTTTCGCGGGCAAAAAGCCGCAAATGGCCGCGCCGCTCCGTCACGCTGAAGATGCGTTCCGGCTGCGGCGTACGCAGCCACTGGAAATCCATCGGCAGCCTGCCCTCGTCGAAATTATAGCCGCTGCGGCGTGGCTTTTCGATGCGCTGGGCGCCGTTCAGACCAGCGACCTCGACATCGGGAATGCTGGTGCCATTTTCAAGATAGAGCCAGCCGTCCTCTTTCCAGACGCATTTCTGCAGGGCGGTCTCCCGACCGAGCGTGCAGCGGCGATGCGGAGGCAGAGGCCGCCCGCAAAGATGCGTATGATAGAACTGTCCGTCATGCGTCTCGACATATTGTCCGTGGCCGGCGCGCTGCAATGCCGCTTCCGGATGGTCCTTCGACGTAATCAGGTATTTATTCGGATGCAGTTCGTATGGCCCGGCAATGTCGCGGGAGCGCGCCATGGTCACGGCATGATCATAGCCGGTGCCGCCTTCCGCCGTGGTCAGATAATAAAAGCCGTTACGCTTGAAGAGATGCGGCCCTTCGACCAGTCCCAGCTCCGTGCCGGCAAAGATGTTCCTGATCGGTCCCTTCAAGGATTTCGTCGCCGGATCCCATTGCTGCAGCAGAATACCGTCGAAGGCCGGCGACTTCGGCGAGCCGCCATAGCTCTGCGTGCGATGGTTCCATTGCATGTTGACGAACCACTTGCGGCCATCGTCGTCGTGCAACAGGGATGGATCGAAACCGGAGGAGTTCACATAAGCCGGCTCGGACCATTCGCCTTCGATGGTCGGCGAAGTCACGATGTAATTATGAGCGTCCTTGAAGTTGCCATCATAGCGCTTGACGTCGGTATAGACGAGCCAGAACCGCCCATCCGCATAGGAGAGGCAAGGCGCCCAGATGCCGCAGCTATCGGGTTCGCCGCGCATGTCGAGCTGCGAAGCGCGCTCCAGCGGCCGCCTTACGAGCGTCCAGTTCACGAGATCGCGCGAATGATGGATCTGCACGCCCGGATACCATTCGAATGTCGAAGTGGCGATATAATAGTCCTCGCCGACGCGGCAGATGGACGGGTCGGGGTTGAAACCCGGCAGGATCGGATTGCGGATCATGAACTCTCTCCTCCGGAGACCACGGCAAGCGGCAATAAGAAAAACGCCCGGAAACCAGTTCCGAGCGTTTTAGGATGATTAATCGCGTTCGGCCGACTTGGCCCAGAGATTGATGTCGGCCTCCTTGGCATAGACATCGATCTGCTTCAGCTCTTCGGCGGTGAAGTCGAGATTATCGAGCGCCTTGACGCAATCGACGATCTGCGACGAACGGCTCGCGCCGATCAGCGCAGAGGTGACGCGGCCGCCGCGCAGAACCCAAGCGATCGCCATCTGCGCCAGCGTCTGGCCGCGCTTCTCGGCGATCTCGTTGAGCTTTCTTATATTGTCGATGATAGATGGACGGATGAAGTCGCGCTTCAGGAAGTGGTTCTGCGCCGCGCGGCTGTCGTCCGGAATACCGCCGAGATACTTGGTCGAGAGCATGCCCTGCGCCAACGGCGAGAAGACGATAGAGCCGATACCGAGTTCTTCGAGCGTATCCACCAGACCGTCTTCCTCGACCCAGCGGTTGAGCATGGAGTAGCTCGGCTGATGGATCAGGCATGGCGTGCCGAGTTCCCTAAGGATGGCGGCAGCCTCACGCGTGCGCTGCGAGTTGTAGGAGGAAATACCGACATAGAGCGCCCTGCCCGAACGGACGATATGGTCGAGCGCGCCGCAGGTCTCCTCCAGCGGCGTATCCGGATCGAAGCGGTGCGAATAGAAGATATCGACATAGTCGAGGCCCATGCGCTTCAGGCTCTGGTCGCAGGAGGCGATCAGATACTTGCGGCTGCCCCACTCGCCATAGGGACCCGGCCACATGTCGTAGCCGGCCTTGGAGGAGATGATGAGCTCGTCGCGCAGCCCTGCGAAATCGGTACGCAGGATCTCACCGAACGCGGTCTCGGCGCTGCCGGGAGGCGGTCCGTAATTATTGGCAAGGTCGAAATGGGTGATGCCGAGGTCGAAGGCCGTACGGCACATGTCGACCTTACGGTCATGCGGCGTGTCGCCGCCGAAATTATGCCAGAGCCCCAGCGAAACCGCCGGCAGTTTGAGACCGGAACGGCCGGTCCTGTTGTATTTCATTTTTGAATAACGATCGGATGCCGGTTGCCAGGCCATGATGGAATTCCTTCGAGATGAAAAGCGCGCGGGTTGGTCACCCGCGCGCAAACTAGCTCTTCCCGCGCTTACTTCAAGAGCGCTTGTGCCTCTTCGATGCCGAGGGCCGCTGGCTGCGTGCAGGTCGTACTGAGATCGATGAAGCGGCCCTCCTCGCCAGACTTCAGGATCGAGGTCATGACGTCGACGCCGTGCAAAGTGCGGTCGAGCGAGCAACGCGCATCGCGGCCGTCGATCAGCGATGCCGCCATATCGGCAAGCCCGGCCGTGCGATAGTTGGCGCGCGCGCCGCTCGGGCTTTCCTGGTTGGCGATGCCAAAGGGATGCGCCCAGTTTTCCAACGGCTTGATGTCCTTGTCGCGGCCGCTTGCCTCGACGGTGCCGCCGAAGAAGTTCGGATCGGGCACGTAGAGCGAACCCTCGGTGCCATAGAGCTCCATATTGGCATGTCGGTGCGACCACACATCCCAGCTCGCCGTCAGCGTAATCCGGGCGCCACTGACGAATTCGAGCAGTGCCTGGATCGTCGTCGGCGTCTTCACCGGGATGATCTCGCCATTGCGCAGCTGGCTGGTGATCGTGCGGGTCGGCGATGCCATGGAGGTCATCGCACCCACACGCTTCACCGGTCCGATCAGGTTGATGAGGTTCGCGACGTAGTACGGGCCGAGGTCGAGGATCGGGCCGCCGCCGGGCAGGAAGAAGAAGTCCGGGTTCGGATGCCACATTTCCATGCCCGGGCTCATCACATGGCATGAGCCAGAGGTGACGCGACCGATACCGCCGTCATCAATGAACTTGCGAGCGAGCTGATGGGCGCCGCCGAGGAAGGTATCGGGAGCGCAGCCGACGGCCAGCCCCTTCTCCTTGGCGATGCGACGCAGCTCCTCGCCCTGCTCCAGCGTCAGCACCAGCGGCTTTTCGGAGTAGACGTGCTTGCCGGCTTCGAGGATGCGCTTGGAAACCGGGAAATGCGCATCCGGAATGGTCAGATTGACGATGACGTCGAGCTCGTCATTGGCAAGCAGCTCGTCGATGGTCTGGGCCTTGACCTTGTATTCCTCGGCGCGCGCACGCGCCGCTTCCATATTGATGTCCGCGCAGGCCAGTACCTTCAGCCCCTTGAAGAGCGGTGCGAGCGAGAAATAGGTGGTTGAGATGTTGCCGCATCCGATGATGCCGACGCCAAGTTCCTTAGCCATGTGGAAATGCCTCAAAAGCTCTTGAAGGATGCGATGGAGCGTGTGATCAGGCGATCGACATCGCTCGGATTGTCATGTTCGACGACGAAGTGCTTGGCCTTTGTGCCGGCGAGCGCCTTGAGCAGCTTTGCCCACGGAACCGTGCCATGACCAACGTCGGCCCAGCCATCTTCATTCTTGTTCTCGCCCGCCGGCGCAATGTCCTTGACATGAACGGCGGTGATGCGCGGACCGAGCTTTTCGATCCAGGCGAAGGGATCGCCGCCGCCACGGATGACCCAGGCGATATCGGCTTCCCAGGAAATATCCGGAGCACCTTCGAAGATCTGCTCGATCGGCAGCGAGCCGTCGGCCTGCTTGACAAATTCGAAGTCGTGGTTGTGCCAGCCGAATTCGAAGCCCTCATCCTTGTAGGGCTTGCTCATTTCATGCAGGCGCTTGCCGAATGCGCGCCAGCCGGCCGCATCGCTCGGGCGCTGATCGGCGCCGATATGCGGCGCATAGATCGAATCCATGCCGAGGGTCTTGGCGATGGTCAGCGACTTCTGCACTTCCCCGTCGAGGAAATCCGGGCTGAAATGGCCGCTTGCCATCCGCAGGCCGTTCTTGTCGAGTTCGGCGCGCAGGTTCTTGAGGCCAGTCTCGTCGAGATCGGCATAGATGCCGCCAAAACCCTCGACTTCGGCATAGCCGGCCTTGCCGAGCTTGACGAAGATCTCCGAATAGGGCTGGAAATTGCGGGCGCTATAAAGCTGAAATCCAAGTTTCGTCATCGATAGTCCTCCAATGGCCTCCGGGCCGTCTGTCTTGGGCTTGTGGCCCCGAAAGCGCCGCCACTGCGGCGCGATAGCTCAATCCGTCGGTTGCTGGCCACCGGCTAGCTGTCCACCGACTGGCTGGATTGCAAATCATAGATGCGGAACGCAGGAACGCCGCCCGCAACGGGCTTGGCCGGCGTGAAGACGATGCGGCGGCTTTCGCCGGCGGCAAGATCGAAAGCGTTGTCGGAATAACGCCCCTCGACCTCGCTCTCGATCATCACGAACAACGCAAGTCCCTTTGCGGTGATAGTGAGTTCCACCGTCCCGTTCTCCTCTTTCTCCTCCCGCAGAACCGTCAGTCCGGCGGGCTGAAGCTCGAGCGCCTTGTAGGTACCGTGGACATAATGCCCCTCGCCGCCCATGCCGTTCGATGCGGTGAAACGCCATGCCAGCAGGCAATCCGCCGGTATCTGATCCGCATCGATCGACAATGCCGTGACGGCGGCATCCGGCGTGCACACGGCATGCGCCGTCGTCAGCGGCACGCGCTCGCCATTGAGCTTCAACAGCGAGACGGAGATATCGGCCGTGACATCGGCGTTCGTATCGTTGACCAGGGAAAAGCGGATCGTCTTGTTGTCTTCGGAGGGAATTGCCGCGACCGATACGGGCTGGAAGAAGCGCCGCACCAGATAGTGCATCACCTTCCAGCGGCCGCCGTAATCGAGACTGGACCACGAGGCGACGGGCCAGGTGTCGTTGAGCTGCCAGTAGATCGTGCCCATGCAATGCGGCTTCAACGACCGCCAATATTCCACGGCCGTCTTGATGGCGAGACCCTGCTGGACCTGGCTCAGATAGACGAAATTCGGGAAATCCTTCGGAAAGCGGAAATAGCGGAACATCGTGCCGGCGATGCGCTCGTTGCCGCCGGCATTCTTCTGGTGCAGTTCCATGACCGGAGAAGCGATGTTCATATCCTTCGCCTCGGCATAGGTCTTGATGACGGGCAGCGAGGTGTAGGACTGGAAGCCGAATTCCGAGCAGAAGCGCGGCCGCACGGAACGATAATTGTCAAAGGACTTGTTCTCGTGCCAGACCGACCAGTAATGCATGTCGCCGGAGCCATCGGCATGCCACGCATCGCCGAAATTGAGATAGCCCGAAGCCGGGCTCGACGGCCACCAGATCGCATCCGGCAGCGCCTTCTTCATAGCCGTCTCGATCGTCCTGTTCAGGCGATCGTAGGAGACGAGATAGCGATCCCGATCTTTACGGGACTCCTCGAACCAGGTGAGCGCGCCCACCAGCTCATTGTCGCCGCACCAGAGAACGATGGATGGATGCGTCGCAAGCCGGCGAACCTGATAGCCGACCTCCTCCTCGACATTCTCGAGGAAATCACCCGTCGACGGATAGAGATTGCAGGCGAACATGAAGTCCTGCCACACCATCAGCCCCAAGCGGTCGCAGGTGTCGTAGAACCAATCATGCTCGTAGAAGCCGCCGCCCCATACGCGGATCGCATTCATATTGGCGGCGGCGGCCGATTGCAGCAGATCCTCGGTCGCCGCCGGGTTGGAGCGTGAAAACAGCGCGTCGGCCGGAATCCAGTTGGCCCCGCGGGCAAAGATCTCGCGACCGTTGACCTTCAAGGCGAAACGGTTGCCCGCTTCATCTTCTGTGGTGATGAGCTCAACCGTACGAAGGCCAATCTGCCGCGTGACGGTTTCGAAATTGGTTTCCACGGACAAAGCATAAAGTGCTTGCTCGCCATTGCCGGCCGGCCACCAGAGCCTGGGCTTGTCGATGTGGAAGAAGTGGGTGATTGAGGTCTCGCCGGCATTGACGCCGACATCGAGGCGCACACGCTCGTCGTCGAGCGAGAAATAGAGCTGCGTAATCCCCGTTCCCTTGGCAAATAGCGCTACCGTCACCTTGAGGTCGACCGAGCCGTCGTCATTGTGAATCTGTTGCGTGACGATATTCTCGATACGGGCGATCTCGAGCTTCTTCAGCGCGATGGTGCCGTAGAGACCGAGGGGCGCGATCGCGATGTTCCAGTCCCAGCCGAAATGGCATTGCGGCTTGCGCAGCATGTTGCCGTTCGGGATCGGGGAATTGCCGGTGCTGTAGGGAATGTAGAAAGGCTGTTTCGCCTGAAGGGCAGCGCCAGCCGAAATGCTCGAATGCAGGACGATGCGAATGGTATTTTCGCCTGTCTTCAGCGCCTTCGAAACATCAGGGCGATAGCGCTGGAAGCAGTTGTTGGCTTCCAACACGAGCGTATCGTTGACATAGATGCTGGCGACGGTATCGAGATAGTCGATATCGAGATACCAGTCGCCGCCGATATCATCGAGCGTGAAGCTGCGCGTCAGCTCCCAATCCTGCTGGGCGACCCACTGCACGACTTCTTCGTTGCGTGCGAAATAGGGATCGGGAATAAGCCCTTCCGCATATAGCGCGGAATGGATATCACCGGGCAGAGACATGGAGAGAGAATGATCGCTGTCGGGAGAGGTCAGCCTCCACGAACCGACGAGATCGATGGCAAGATTATCATTGATCGAAGACGACATCGGACCTCCCCGGACCGCTGCAAAGAAGGAGGCGGCCAGACCGCCTCCGGGCATGGGATCATATTCTGAGTTCTGTCTGCGCATCAAAGAGCGATGCGAGAGACATATCAAAGCTAAGCTTTACGGCTGAACCGGGGCCAAAGCGCCGGGCACCGTTGACGCGAACCGACATCGTATGGCCGGCATGCTTCAGCCACAGCAGATTATCGGCGCCCATCGGCTCCTCGATATCCACCGTGGCATCGTGAACCTCCGCGCCGGGGGCGGTGGCTTCATTGACCTTGATGTGCTCGGGACGAACGCCGAGCACGACCTTGCGGCCGGCCTGCAACGCCTCGCCGGCCTTGTAGCCATCCAGAGAGAACAGCACGTCGTTGGTCGCGAATACGACCTTGCCTTCGCGGTTGACCAGCTCGCCCTTGAGAAAGTTCATCGATGGCGACCCGATGAAACCGGCGACGAAGAGATTGCGCGGCGCGTTATAGATCGTCGTTGGGTCGTCGAGCTGCATGATGACGCCGTTCTTCATGATCGCGATGCGGTCGGCAAGCGTCAGCGCCTCGATCTGGTCGTGGGTGACGTAGATCATCGTATTCTTCAGCGACTGGTGCAGCCGCTTGATTTCCACACGCAGCTCCGAGCGCAGCTTGGCATCGAGGTTCGACAGCGGCTCGTCGAAGAGGAAGACGTCGACATCGCGCACCAGGGCACGGCCGATCGCGACGCGCTGACGCTGGCCGCCGGAAAGCTCGGCCGGCTTGCGCTTCAGCAGCGGCTCGATCTGCAGGATCTCGGCGGCCCGAGCAATGCGCTTGTTGATCTCGTCCTGCGGCACCTTGGCGACGCGCAGGCCGAAGGAGAGGTTCTTCTCGACCGACATCTGCGGATAGAGCGCATAGGACTGGAACACCATGCCGATGCCGCGGTCCTTGGGCTCTTCCCAGGTGACGTTCTTGCCCTTGATGAAGATCTGTCCCTCGCTGATATCGAGTAGGCCGGCAATGCAGTTCAGCAAGGTCGACTTGCCGCAGCCCGACGAACCGAGAAGCACCAGGAACTCGCCGTCGTTGATCTCGAGATTGAGATTTTTCAGAACGTTGACCGCACCGAAATTCAGCGAAAGGTCTTTGATGGAAACGCTACTGTTCATGGATCACCCCTTCACTGCACCGGCGGCGATGCCGCGGACGAAGAGCCGCCCGGACACGAAATAGACGATAAGCGGCACCGCGCCGGTCAGCAGCGTTGCGGCCATGTTGACGTTGTATTCCTTGACACCCTGCACGGCGTTGACGACGTTGTTCAGCTGCACGGTCATCGGATAGTTCTGCGTGCCGGCGAAAATGACGCCGAACAGAAAGTCGTTCCAGATGCCGGTGATCTGGATGATCATGCCGACGACGAAGATCGGCAGCGACATGGGCAGCATGATGCGCAGGAAGATCTGCCAGAAGCCCGCGCCATCGACGCGCGCCGCCTTGAAGAGTTCAGGCGGAAGCGAGGCGAAGTAGTTACGGAACAACAGCGTGTTGATCGGCATGCCGAAGATCGTGTGCACGAGGACGATGCCGCCGAGCGTCGAGAACAGCCCAAGCTCGCGTAGCACCATGACGAGCGGATAGAGCATGACCTGATAGGGAATGAAGGCGCCGAACAGCAGGATCGTGAAGAAGATCTCCGATCCCTTGAAGCGCCAGTTGGCGAGCGCATAGCCGTTGACCGACGCGATGGCGATCGAGACGATGACGCTCGGAACGAGGATCTTCACCGAATTCCAGAAGCCGACCTGGATGCCGTGGCAGTAAAGGCCGGTGCAGGCTTGCGACCAGGCTTTCACCCAAGGCTCGAAGGTGATCTCCATGGGCGGAGCAAAGATATTGCCCATGCGGATTTCCGGCATGCCCTTGAGCGAAGTGACGACCATCACATAGAGCGGCAGGAGATAGTAGAGCGCGGCCAGCCCGAGAATGCCATAGAGCATGATCGTGCGCGGGGCAAAGCGGCGCCTGGGCTTGGTGCCCGAAGGTTCGATGGTAGCGGCAAGTGCCATGGTTTCCTCCCTTACCGACGCTTCTGGCGGAACTCGATGAGAGCCCACGGCACGACGAAGATGAACACGGTCACCAGCATGACGGTGGAGGCGGAAAGCGCCTGACCGAGATTGGAGCGCTGGAACATGAAGTCATAGACATATTTGGCCGGCATTTCGGACGCGAAGCCCGGCCCGCCTGATGTCATGGCGACAACGAGATCGTAGACGCGCACGATGCCCGAAGCGACGATGACGAGCGTGGTGACGAAGACGCCGCGCATCATCGGAATGACGACGAAGATATAGGTCCGCCAGGCTGGAATGCCGTCAACGCGCGACGCCTTCCAGATTTCGCCGTCAATCCCCCTCAGGCCTGCCAGCATCAGCACCATGACGAGGCCGGTGCCCTGCCAGAGGCCGGCAATGACGAGCGCATAAAGCACGGTCTTCTGATTGCCGAGCAGCGCGAAATTAAACCACGTAAAGCCCATATCCTGCATCAGCTTCGGCAACCCGAGCGCAGGATCGAGGATCCACTGCCAGACGAGGCCGGTCACGATGAAGGACAGAGCGAAAGGATAAAGGAAAATGGTTCGGAACGTATTCTCGAAGCGGATTTTCTGGTCCATCAGCACGGCGAGAAAGAAGCCGACGACGAAAGCGAAAACCAGGCTGAGAATGCCGTATGTCGCAAGATTGCCGATCGAGATGTTCCAGCGATCGGTGCCCCACAGGCGCTGATACTGCGCCAGACCGACAAAATTGGAGCTCGGCAGCAGCCTTGAATCTGTGAACGAATAGATGACGGTCCAGAGCGTGCAACCGACGAAGACGACGATCACCGTCAGCACCATCGGAATGGCGGCGATCTTCGCATTAAGGTTGCGGAACAGACCCAGTGGCCGGACAGCGTTAGCCATCGATACCTCCGTTGGTGACCTGCACAGGACAGGCGAGATCCCTCGCCCGCCCCGATGCCGGCCATCGCGATTGATAGATGGTCGTCTTGCTTACTGCGCCTGCTTGAAGATGGCGGCCTGCTTTTCGATCGCCTCATCCACGGTCATCTTCGACGAGAAGAATTGCAGTCCGAGATCGGTCATCTGGCCGCGCGTATCCGGGTCGATCAGCTGAGTGACGCCCGGCACCACGTTGTCCGGATTCTTCAGGATCTCCAGACCCTTCTTCATGCAACTGCTGGCCGCGCTCAGATCGATATCGCCACGCACCGGCAGCGACCCCTTGGCGAGGTTGAACTTGACCTGGGTTTCCTTGGAAACCAGCATGCTCGCAAGTTCGAGCTGCGCCTTGGTGATGTCGGGATTGCTGTTCTTTGGGAAGTAGAAGCTATCACCACCGGTATCGAGCAGGCCATGGAAGCCGAGGCCCGGAAGGCAATCATAGTCCTTGCCGGCAACCTGCTTGGCAACGCCAAACTCGCCCTGGGCCCAGTCGCCCATGATCTGCGCGGCAGCCTTGCCTGTGATGACCATATTGGTAGCGACGTTCCAGTCGCGGCCGGAATAGCTTTCATCGACCAGATCGCGAGCCTGCGAGAAAGCGTCCCAGACCTTGCGGTTTTCGGGGCTCTTCACAGCGTCTGCGTCTTTCTTCTGATAGATCGCCAGATAGGTTTCCTTGCCGCCGATGCCGATCTGCATGACATTGCGGATGCCGTCGACCTGCCAAGGAGCGCCGGTCGCAAGCGGAGTGATGCCCTTCTCGCGCAGCTTCGGCGCATCGGCCACGAATTCATCCCAGTTGGCCGGGACTTTCATGCCATTGTCTTCGAAAACGTGACGGTTAACCCACATCCACTGCCAGGAATGGATGTTGAGCGGCACGCAATAGATGCGGCCTTCATAGGTGCAGGAATTGAGAAGGCTGGCCGGGCGAATGATGTCCTTCCAGTGTTCCTTCTCGGCAAGATCGGTCAGATCGGTCATCAGGCCGGCCTTGACGAGCTCTTCGGCGTCGCGGCCCGTGTTGAGCTGCGTTGCGCCCATGGGATTGCCGCCCAGGATGCGGCTGACGATCAGCGGCGTTGCCGTGGAACCGGACCCGGCGATGGCGCCGTCGACCCAGTGATTGTTGCCAAGCGCGTTGTACTGATCAGCCAGAACCTTCACGGCAGCTGCTTCGCCGCCCGATGTCCACCAATGCGTTACCTCGAGATCGGTCGCATTTGCTGAGAAAGCGGGAATCGCGACAGATGCGAGCAAAGCGGCAGCCATCAAACGAATATTCATGAGTTCTCCTCCCTCACTGAAACGTTGCCGGAAAAACGTAGTCGAATCATTTTCGACACGCAACCGCTTGGCCACAAATTTTTTATGACCGCCCGAATATACAATCACTGATTACATATCGCCTGTGGAAGATAACTTCATTCCATCGCGACACCGGTCTTCAGAAAACCTGGATAACTCTTATAACTAATTGATATAAAACTATTTATCCAAAGACCATACTCGTCCAGCCATCGCGCATAATCTTGGCCAGCTCAATTTTCGAGACAAGGATCATGAATACAACCAAGGGAATGGACATGAAAATCATCGTCAAAATAAGGCTCGACTTTTCAACTGTATCGTTACAGTTTTTCTCATTGCATTGGCGAAACCGCATGGCGTCTATGCTTGCGGCGGGCAAGTGGGCAATATAAGCGGATTGGCTGCGGGAGGCGGCCGGGAGGCAAGCGTGAGCGAAATGGATAATAAGAAAATGTCCGGGAGCGGAGCGCCATCCACTCCCGAACGGCCGACATTGAAAACAATCGCCTTCATGACGGGGTTAGGGATCACCACCGTTTCTCGCGCATTGAAGGATGCCCCCGATATCGGCGCCGAGACCAAGGAGCGGGTGCGCATGGTTGCCCGGCAGCTGGGTTATCAACCGAACCGCGCGGGCGTGCGCCTGAGAACCGGCAAGACCAATGTGATCGCCCTGGTGCTGAGCATCGACGAAGAAATCATGGGCTTTACCAGCCACATCGTCTTCGGCATTTCCGAAGTTCTCGCCGGCACGCAATATCACCTGGTCATCACGCCGCATTCGCACAGCAAGGACCCATTGGTGCCGGTGCGCTACATTCTCGACACCGGCTCGGCCGATGGCGTCATCATATCGCGTACGGAGCCGGATGATCCGCGCGTCGAGCTCATGCATGAACGCGGCATGCCTTTCTCAACGCATGGGCGGACGGATATGGGCATCATCCACCCCTTTCATGACTTCGACAACGAGGCCTTCGCGCATGAGGCCGTGCGGGCACTGGTCGCAAGAGGTCGGCGCCGCCTGGCGTTGCTGCAGCCGTCCAGCAAGCTGACCTATTATTCGCACACCCGCATCGGTTTCCAAACCGGCTTGCACCAATATGGTGCCGAGGAAATCCCGCTCAGGATCACCACCGACAACGCGCTTGCCGATATCAAGGATACGGTCGAGGCGCTGATGCGCTCACCGCATGCACCTGACGGGATCGTTTGCTCCAGCAGCGGCGGCGCGATTGCCGTCAACGCCGGCATCGAGGCAGCCGGCCTCCGCCTGGGTCGCGATATCGACATGGTCGCCAAGCAATCGACCGACGTCCTCAGTTGGATCAGGCCCGAGATCATCACGGTATCGGAGGATTTCCGCCATGCTGGCCGCGAACTCGCCAAGGCGGTCATCGCCCGTATCGACGGTGTGGAACCGGAACTGCTGCAAAGCATCAGCCCGCCCGTCTGGCCAGACGAGCTGGCAACGGAAAAAGCTCATCGAACGGGTCCGGCGAGCTTTCCTTATTGAAGCGATAGTAACCCGTCAGCCCTGAGCGCCACTGCCCCATGGGCCGTGATGGATGTCCTTACCGTCGACACGATCGAAACCGTGCGCGCCGAAGAAGTCGCGCTGGGCCTGGATCAGGTTGGCGGTGCCGCGCGCCTGACGATAGGCATCGAAATAGGTCAGCGCCGAAGCGAGTGCGGGAACCGGGAGGCCGGACGCTGTCGCAGCCGAAACGATGCGGCGCAGCGACGGAATCGATTCCTTGACCATCTCGGCAAAGGCCGGGGTGACGATCAGGTTCGCCGCATCCGGGGTCTTGGTGAAGGCGCTGGTGATTTCGTCTAGGAACTGCGAACGGATGATGCAGCCGGCACGCCAGATTTTCGCGATGACGGGCATCGGCAGCGACCAGTTGAACTCCTTCGAGGCCTCGGCCATGACGGCAAAACCCTGCGCGTAGGCGCCGATCTTGGCGGCGAAGAGGGCCAGTTCCAAATCCTTCAGCAAGTCGGGGCCGAAGGCGATCGGGAACTTGTAGTCCGGCGTGCCGAAAATCTTCTCGGCCGCTTCGCGCTGGCTCTTGATGGCCGAGAGGCTGCGGGCTGCAACGGCAGCCTCGATCGCCGTCGCCGGAATACCCATGTTCTGCGCCTCAATGGCAGACCACTTGCCGGTGCCCTTCTGGCCAGCCTTGTCGAGGATGACGTCAGGCATGGCGCTGCCGGTTGCCGGGTCTTTCGCGGCAAGAACCTTTTCGGTGATCTCGATGAGGTAGGAGTTGAGGCGCCCCTTGTTCCATTCGCCGAAGATCGAGCTGATCTCGGCCGCGCTCTTGCCGAGACCGTCACGCAGGATGCCATAGATTTCGGCGATCATCTGCATGTCGGCATATTCGATGCCGTTATGGATGGTCTTGACGAAATGGCCGGCGCCGTCATTGCCGAGCCAGGCAACGCATGGATCGTCGTTGTATTTCGCAGCGATCGAGGTCAGCACCTTCTCGACGCGCTTGTAGGAGTCTTCCGTGCCGCCGACCATGATCGACGGGCCGTGGCGCGCACCTTCCTCGCCGCCGGACACGCCCATGCCGATGAAGGTCAGGCCGGTGTCCTTGAGGCGGTCGAAGCGGGAGATCGTGTCGCGGAAATTGGCGTTGCCGGCATCGATCATGATGTCGCCCTTGTCGAGATAGGGCTGCAAGGCCGCCATCTGCTGGTCGACCGGCTCGCCGGCCTTGATCATGATGATGATCGGCCGCGGCGGGCGGATCGCCTCGACGAATTCCTCGATCGTCTTGCAGGGAATGATCTTGTCCTTGAGCGCGCCGGCATTCGCATAGAATTCGTCCGTCACCTGAGGTGTACGGTTGAACACCGCGATCTTGTTGCCTTTTTCAGCGATGTTGAGCGCCAGATTCGATCCCATCACCGCGAGACCGATCAGCCCGATTTCTGCCTTTTCCACGACAATCCTCCAATGAGTCGTTCACTGCGCCCAGCCCACCCTGAAGACGCAGCAACATCCGATGTGACGCAATGCCGCCGACGCTCGGCGCGACGGGCGGCAGCCCTGCGTTGGGGCTGTTGTTGCACTCCGGACGGAAAACGGCAAGCCTTCGAAAGCCGTGAATCGTTCCCTTTGCAGGACTGTGCAACAATGTTGCCGAATTGGCGATTCATTCACGTGGGAACCCTGGCTTGTTCAGCCGGTCTCAGTCCCTTGACGGTGATATAGAGGCGGAAAACACCATGTCGACCATGAATGCGAAGATCGTGCATATCTCCATCGATCGCGACTGGCGGGAGGTCTACGACTACGCCAGCCGTCCGGAAAACATGCCTTTCTGGGCCTCGGGCCTTGCATCCGGATTGACGCAGGATGGGAATGACTGGATCGCCGAAGGCGCCCTCGGCACTGCACGTGTGCGCTTCGCGCCTCGCAATGACTTCGGCGTTATCGATCATTGGGTGACGCTGAAATCCGATCTGCAGGTCTACAATGCCTTGCGCGTCGTACCGAACGGTGACGGTTGCGAGGTCATGTTCACTGTACTCCAGCTGCCAGGCATGGAGGCAGCGCAATTCGCGGCCGATGCCGCGCATGTCATGCACGATCTGAAGACACTGAAGGAATTGATGGAGCGCTGATCGCCCTTACAGCGAGCGCAACGTCCAATCGACCAGTTCGCCTGTCACACCGGCAAACGCGGCATCGAGCGCCCGCACGAAATCAGGATTGCTGCCGCCGCTGACCGGCACGACCTTCCGGAACACGTTCTGGGCCTTCACCGTGCCGGTGCGATCGTTCAGGATCTTTTCCGAAATTTCGACGATTGCCGTCTTGTGGCCGCCGGACGCATTGATCTCGAAGGAGCGGATATCGGTGACGACCTGATAGTCGATCGCAAGCCCCTGCCCTGGCACGCCGACACCGCCGAGCTTGCCGGTGTTTTCGAAGGCTTCGACCAGTTTCGATTGCACCATCTTGCTCAGCTTGTCGCTCCATTGCGATTTGCCGAGATATTGAATTTCCGAGGGCGAGACGCGAATGACGATCTGATTGCTGTCCAGCGCCTGCAGCGCGGTCGGCGGCGGGATGAGAATCTGGCGGCTTTTGACCGAAGGTCCATTCGCCTTTGCCGACGCGGAAAGATCGTAGGTATCGTTGTTGGAGGAGGTCCCACAGCCTCCCAGCAAAGCTGCGAGCAACGGCAACGCGATCACAGCTTTCCACACCTGATGACGCTCACTCGACACGCAACCGACCATATTTCGCTTATCCCCTGGAGACCAGATATCGCTATTCATCAATGCCGCGCGCGGCCGTCATAAGTTTTGACCGTATCCCCGCCGAAGATCAATCGCTGCGGATTGCGGTCGAAATTAGTGATTGTACTATTCAGGTTGTCAACCGTGCCCCGCATGTCGTTGATGAGGGTCTGGGCATCGCGCAAGCCGCTGCTGGAAAATTTCTGCAAGTTGTCGGCGATCGGACCGATGCGGGAATTGAGATTGTCCGCCATCTTCTTGAAGGATTCGAGCGTGTCCTTGGCTTCTGCGAACAGC
Source organism: Rhizobium centroccidentale (assembly GCF_030182565.1). NCBI lineage: Bacteria > Pseudomonadati > Pseudomonadota > Alphaproteobacteria > Hyphomicrobiales > Rhizobiaceae > Rhizobium > Rhizobium centroccidentale. The sequence goes on from NZ_JAQJCG010000010.1 coordinate 121,912, forward strand.
GATTTCGTACTGTCATCGCCGAGCAGGGAATTGACCTTGGTCAGGATCCCGTCGACCTTGCCGGACGCCGCGTTGAGCTTGGTGGAGATGTCGCGGGCATTGGCGATTGTCTGGTCGATATCCTGCTGATGCGCGGCAACGGAATTGGCGACGTCACGGATCGATGCGACCGCCGTACGCGCCTGTTTCGTCACGTCGGCAATATCGTCAACCGATCCCTTGATCTTGGCCGGATCAATCTGCGCGACGATCGCATCGACGCGGTCAAGCGTCTTTTGAGCATTCTGGCCGAACGTCGTGTAGGTGTCGGCTGTCTGCTTGAAGCTCGCAATCGTCGCCTTCAGGTCGGTCGTCGCGTCGGCGACATTGGCCGTGATCTTGTCGGCATTGGCAATGACGTCGTTGACCTTCTGCGCATCGACCGCGCGCACCAGCTTTTCGATCGCATCCAGCGTCGAGTCGACGCGGACCGAAACTGTCTTGAAGGTATCGGACAGCTGCCCGACGCTTGCCAGGAACTTATCGATATTGTCGGAATTGTCGGCGATGGCCTTCGAGAATTTCTGCGCATTGCGCACAGTATCCGTCAATGGCCCACGCGAATCCGAGACGAAGCCCTGAATGTCACCGATCGTATCATTGGCGCGGTTCAGGATCTTGTCGGCCGTCGTCAACAGATTGGTCACGCTCGATTGATCCGCAAGCAACACCGCCCGCTTACCTGTATCGATCGAACGCTTCAAGATATTCTCGTCGCCGTTGCGTCCGCCGGAAAGCTCGATATAGGCAGCTCCCGTCAGACCCTGGATCTCAAGAATGGCCTTGGTCGAGGTATAGACCGGTGCATCGGCACGTACCTGCGTGAAGGCAAGCGAATAATTCGGATCATCGGCATCGATCGACAGACCCTGCACAGAGCCGACCTGAATACCGTTGAAGCGAACCGGCGAGCCGACGCTCAAACCATTTGCCGAACCGGGAATGCGCACGACAAGCTCGACCATCGGGCCGCCGCGGCCATACTCGGCCATCCAGTAGACGAAACCGAAGGCAGCCGCGATGACGAGCAGCGTGAAGAACCCAACGATCGTATAATTGGCTTTGGTTTCCATTGTCTCCAGTCACTTCTCGCGGCTGTGGGCGCTTGCGCCTTTGTCGTCGTTGTGCCCCTTGATGTCCTCGCGCGGCACGATCGAACGTGCGCGTTTGCCCCTGAAATAGGATTGCACCCAGGGATCATCACAGGCGAGCATGTCCTCAACCGTACCTTCCACCAATACCCGCTTCTGTCCGAGGACAGCAATACGGTCACAGACGGAAAACAGGCTATCGAGGTCGTGAGTCACCATATAAACGGTCAGGCCGAGCGTGTCGCGCAGCTTGGCGATCAGTTCGTCGAATTCCGACGCACCGATCGGATCGAGACCCGATGTCGGCTCATCGAGGAAAACGAGATCGGGGTCGAGCGCCAGGGCTCTGGCAAGCGCCGCGCGCTTGATCATGCCGCCGGAAAGTTCGGAAGGATATTTGTCGGCGGCGTCAGCGGCGAGACCTACCATGCGGATCTTCATCAGCGCCAGCTCGTCCATCATCTCCTTGGGCAGGTCCAGATATTCCCGCATCGGCACCTGGATGTTTTCCTTGACCGTTAGTGAGGAAAACAGCGCACCTTGCTGGAAGAGGACGCCGAGCCGCATGTCCAGGCGGTTGCGGTCCTCTTCGTCGAGCTTGTCGTAATCTTCGCCGAGGATCTCGATCTTGCCCGAGCGGCGCGGCAACAGCCGCAGCACAGTGCGCAGCAGCACGGACTTACCCGCGCCGGAAGCACCGACGAAACCGAGGATCTCGCCGCGATAGATATTCAGGTTCAGTTTGTCGAGGACGATTTTCGATCCAAAGCCGACGGTGACATCCCGTGCCGACAGCACGATGTCCCTGCCCTGCTCATCCTTTTCCAACGGGATTTCCGAGTGAAGCGCGCTCATCGTTATCGTCCCTCAGAAATCGATTGCCGCATAGAACATGGCGAAGAGCCCGTCCATGAGGATAACGACGAAGATCGACTTCACCACCGATGACGTCACATGCTGACCGAGAGACTCGGCACTGCCTCCCACCTTCAATCCTTCGACCGCCGCGACGATGCCGATAACCAGCGCCATGAACGGCGCCTTGATCATGCCCGAAATGACCGTCGAGAGGCTGACGGCCTCGTGCAGTCGCGAGATGAAGGTCGCAAAGGTGATGCCGGAATATGCCCAGGACACCACGGCAGCACCGAAAAGCGCGGCGAAATTGGCAATAACGGTCAGCAGCGGTAGAGCGACCGTCAACGCCACCAGCCGGGGGAAAATCAGGACACCGATGGGATTGAGACCCATGACCTTCAGCGCATCCACCTCCTCGCGCATCTTCATGGAGCCGATTTCGGCCGTAATCGCGCTGCCGGAACGGCCGGCGATCATGATCGCGGTCAGAAGCACGCCGATTTCGCGCAATTGCAGGATGCCGACGAGATCGACCACGAAGATTTCCGCGCCGAAATAGCGCAGCTGGAAAGCACCCTGCTGAGCGATGATCGCGCCGATCAGCGACGACATCAGCAGGATGATCGGAACGGCGCGCACCGCCATGTGGTCGATCTGATTGATGATCGACGCCGGCGAAACACCACTGCCGCGGCCGAATTTGAGCTGTGCGCCGCGCACGGCGGAACCCAGAATATACATGGCGGCGACGAGATTGCCCCAGATCTCGTAGACGGTTTTGCCGATGGGCGCCAATATGCGCTCCGCCAATGATGTCCTCGGTTTTGCAGCGGCCGCCTCATCATCCGGATGCGCGTCGAAGGCGGTCAGCAATTCATCGATATGCGGATTGGAGCCCTCGATCGTGACATGGGCCTTATGCGCTTCCTGGCTTTCCTTCAGCCGGCGGATCAGCAGCGCGCCCGCCGTATCGACGTCGGAAAGACCGGAAAGATCGATCACGACTTCGCCGCCGGAACTGCGCTTGGACAGCTGCTCGATCTGGCGCAGCACGCCGTGCACATTGGCGCTGCGCCAATTGCCCTCCAGCCGATAGCGATGGCCTGCGCCCTCGGGCGCATCATCGATCTTCGGTGCATCGGACCTCTGCTCGGCTGCTTTCAAACTCTTGCGTCTTTCAAATCTGGCACAACATACGCCGACTCGGTGAGCCCGCATGGTCAGTGCTTAATACACCGACTATGCATGGAATTTCCATCTCGCGCCGGCGCCAACATATGTCACGGCTTTTTGATATCCAAATGAATTTGTTGCACCGCGTCAGGATACGCCGTGAGCGCCTCCGCCGATTGCCGGCTTTCTCGCCTGCATCCCATAGGCGAAAACGACCATAGCAAGGCCGAAGGCGGCGATGCCGGCCATGACGTAGTAACTCGCCAGGTCAAGCCAGGCGTAGAGATAGCCGGATGCAAGCGTCATCAACCCCAGGAACATGCCGTTGTAGAAATAATAGGCGCCCTGGGCCGATGATTCCTGCGCCTCATGGACGGACGCCACGATACGACGCTGAACGCCTGTATGGACGCAGGCATAGGTGCAGGAATGAAAACATTGCAGGATGAAATAGCCGAGGAAGCCGAAATTGATCGGAAACAGGATCCAGCGCAGAATACACATAGTCGCGCCGAAAAAGATCAACGTCCACGCGCTGAACCGCCGAGCGAGCCTCTTCGACAGGAAAAAAACCATAACCTCGGCCGCAACGCCGATACTCCATAGGACAGCAATTTGTGCGCCGGAAAAACCGAGCTTATGCCAGTAGATCGACGCAAAGGTATAGAGCATCGCATGGCTCGATTGCTGTATCGACACGCCGATCATGGTGATGAGCAATTGCGGCGAGCGCAGATTTCCGGTCGGTGATTGCAGATTGATCGGTTGGTTGCGCCGGCGCGTCGGCCCGATACGCGGCGCGAAAAAACCCATCAGCGTCGTCAGAATGAACCCCGCCACCATCACGGGCAATACTGTCGCGCCGCCCCATATGCCGATCAGCTGGCCACCGAGGAGGGTCGACAGAATGAAGGTGATCGAGCCCCAGACCCGCATGGAACCATAATCGAAACCCCAGCGGCGCACGCCCGACATGGCAATCGACTCAACCACGGGCACATAAGGCGCGTAGGTGGCGCCCTGAATGCCGTAGACCAGAAGCACCGGCCAGAAGTCGCTGGTCCAGTAAAGCGCGATTGCGGTCAGCAGTGACAAGGCACCCGACCATAACAATACATCGGCCCGCTCGCTCATATGATCGGCGAGCACCGCGATGATGGGCGTCACGAGCACCCGCACGACCATGGGAATGGCGAGCACCAGGCCGATCTCATGATCGTTGAAATTCAGCCCCGCCAGCCAGACGGGAAAAAACGGCAGCGCAATTCCGTTGACGAACAACGGAGCGCAATAGGACAAGGCGGTGCGTAGGCGGAAATATGGAGGCGCACCCTCGCCCTGGAAGGACTTGATTGCGGGAATCATGACAGACCTGAAGGGGAACTTACTTGTCCCTATCATGCTATCGAGAATACGACTATGGCGAGAAATGGCCAAAACCGTAACGTTTCGGAAAAATCCGAAGCCAGGGCGGTCCCGCGGCGATCAATAATTATGACAAGCCATTATCAGCCACGTGAAGATGCGCAGGAATTACGCCGCCTGGGCACCGATCGGCCGCGGCAATTCTCCGACCGGAGAATCCACCGGCTGCGTCTCGAGAATAGTCCGCCAGGTGATCAGCTCGAACGTGCCGTCCTCATGCTCGGCGATTGCCGTGCAGCTTTCCACCCAGTCGCCGGTATTGATGTAGCGCACGCCGTCGAGATCCTCAATGACCGCATGGTGGATGTGCCCGCAGATGACGCCATCGGCATCGTTACGCTTGGCCTCTTCGGCGACGACACGCTGAAATTCGCCGATGAAATTGACGGCGTGCTTGACCTGCAGCTTCGCCCAGGCCGAGAAGGACCAATAGGGCATGTTCAGGCGGCGGCGCACCGCAGCAAGGCCGATATTGATCAGGATGGCCATGTCATAGGCCCAGTCGCCGAGATAGGCGAGCAGGCGGGCATTGCGGACGACGACGTCGAATTCATCGCCATGCAGCACGAGATATTTCTTGCCGTCGGCCGTTTCGTGCATGGCGCGCTGTGCCACCTCGATACCGCCGAAGTGCATTCCGGGGAAGTCACGCAGGAATTCGTCGTGATTGCCGGGGATATAAACGATGCGCGTACCCTTGCGCGCCTTGCGCAGGAGCTTCTGGACCACGTCGTTGCAATCCTGCGGCCAGTACCAGTTCCGCTTCAGCCTCCAGCCATCCACGATATCGCCGACCAGAAAGATCGTTTCGGCGTCGTGGTAACGGAGAAAATCGAGCAGGTAGTCCGCCTTGGCGGCCTTCGAGCCGAGGTGCACGTCAGAAATGAATAACGTTCGGAAATGCCGGGGGTCCATGTTTTCATTCACGAACTTTATGTCCGTGCCCTATCCTACCTTGGCTATTCCAAAACCAGACTCGTGTTTCAGGAAGATGACAAACCCTGTGCTTGGCGGCTCGGCGGCGAGGTTCAACCGCGTCTCGCAGCGACGGCAAGGTCAGGACGATCGCTTGTAAAGCTGGCGATACCAAGGCGAAACATGGCTAGCCCGGAGCGCAGCGTTCGATCCAAAGGACGTGCGCCGCTTGATTCACGCAAAAAAGGCAATTCAGTTTCGCCACGACAAAAACGCTTTGCGACCTCAATTCCATACTGTGAAGGCGAAGCGATTGATGTATGCAGAAGACTCAAAGCGCAGGCAGGAATGGAGACGCAAGTTGGATACGAACGACACTTCGAAAGCAGCCAAGAACATGGCGAGCGGAAACTTCGACGAACAGGCGCTTTATTTCCATCGTTATCCACGCCCCGGCAAGCTGGAAATTCAGGCGACCAAGCCGCTGGGCAATCAGCGCGATCTGGCGCTTGCCTATTCGCCCGGCGTCGCCGCCCCCTGCATCGCCATCCGTGACAACCCGGAAACGGCAGCCGACTATACGTCCCGCGCCAATCTCGTTGCCGTGATTTCGAACGGTTCGGCGGTACTCGGCCTCGGCAATATCGGTCCGCTCGCCTCGAAGCCCGTCATGGAAGGCAAGGCCGTCCTCTTCAAGAAATTCGCCGGCATCGACGTCTTCGACATCGAAATCGCAGCACCGACGGTCGATGAGATGGTCAACACCGTTTCGGCGCTCGAGCCGACCTTCGGCGGCATCAATCTCGAAGACATCAAGGCGCCGGAATGCTTCGACGTCGAACGCCGCCTGCGCGAGAAGATGGAAATTCCGGTCTTTCACGACGATCAGCACGGCACCGCCATCATCGTCGCCGCCGCTATCCTCAACGGACTGGAACTGGCCGGCAAGAAGATCGAAGAAGTCAAGATCGTCGCCTCCGGCGCGGGTGCGGCCGCACTCGCCTGCCTCAACCTGCTTGTCATTCTCGGCGCCAAGCGCGAAAACATCTGGGTCCACGATATCGAAGGCTTGGTCTACAAGGACCGCAACGTCCTGATGGACGAGTGGAAATCCGTCTACGCCCAGGACAGCGACAAGCGCGTGCTTGCTGAATCCATTCCGGGCGCCGACGTCTTCCTCGGCCTGTCCGCCGCCGGCGTGCTGAAACCCGAACTTCTGGCGCAGATGGCCGAAAAGCCGCTGATCATGGCGCTCGCCAACCCGACGCCGGAAATCATGCCGGACCTCGCCCGTGCCGCCCGCCCCGACGCGATGATCTGCACCGGCCGCTCGGATTTCCCGAACCAGGTCAACAACGTCCTCTGCTTCCCCTATATTTTCCGCGGCGCGCTCGATTGCGGCGCCAAAACGATCAACGAAGAGATGAAGATGGCCGCGGTGCGCGCCATCGCCGCGCTTGCCCGTGAGGAGCCTTCCGATGTCGCGGCGCGCGCCTATACAGGTGAAACTCCGGTCTTCGGGCCTAACTACCTGATCCCTTCACCCTTCGACCCGCGCCTCATCCTGCGCATTGCGCCGGCCGTGGCGAAGGCAGCCGCAGACAGCGGCGTCGCCCTGCGTCCGATCAAGGATTTCGACGCCTATATGGACGAGCTCAACCGCTTCGTCTTCCGCTCCGGCTTCGTCATGAAGCCGATCTTTGCGGCCGCGAAGATTGCCGAGCGCAAGCGCGTCGTCTTTTCCGAAGGCGAAGACGAGCGCGTGCTGCGGGCCGCCCAGGTCCTGCTCGAGGAAGGCACGGCCATTCCGATCCTGATTGGCCGTCCGTCCGTCATCGAGACGCGCCTGAAGCGCTACGGCCTGAAGATCCGCCCGCATACGGATTTTGCCGTCATCAATCCGGAAGACGATCCCCGCTTCCGCGAATATGTCGAGCTCTATTTCTCGCTGGTCGGCCGCGCAGGCGTTATTCCCGAAGCAGCGCGCACCATCGTTCGCACCAACACGACCGTCATCGGCGCACTTGCCTTGAAGCGCGGCGAAGCCGATGCGCTCATCTGCGGTCTCGAAGGCCGGTATGAGCGTCATTTGCGCATCGTCCGCCAGGTCATCGGCAAGCGGCCGGACGTTCGCGATTTCTCCGCACTGAGCCTGCTCATCTCGCAGCGCGGCGCGACCTTCTACACCGATACCTATGTGACGTTTAACCCGTCCGCCGAGGAAATCGCGGAATCCACCTGGCTGGCTGCCGAGGAAATCAAGCGCTTCGGCATCGAGCCGCGCGCCGCCCTCGTCTCGCATTCCAACTTCGGCTCCCGGGAGTCGGAAAGCGCCACGAAGATGCGCGAAGCGCTGGCTCTCATTCGCAAGGCTGCGCCGGATCTGGAAGTCGACGGCGAAATGCATGGCGACAGCGCCATTTCCGAGAGCCTGCGCCGCCACGTAATGCCGGACAGCGCGCTTTCCGGCGAAGCCAATCTACTGGTCTTCCCCAATCTCGATGCGGCCAATATCACGCTGGGCGTGGTCAAGACCATGACCGATGGTCTGCATGTCGGTCCCATCCTGCTTGGGACCGCGCTTCCGGCCCATATTCTCTCGCCGTCGGTCACTTCCCGCGGCGTGGTCAACATGGCGGCGCTTGCCGTCGTCGAGGCCTCGCAGATCGCCTGATACTGCGCCTCTCTGCCGCCGTCAGAACGGTACCGCGTTTCATGCAATCGCGGTGCCGCCCCATCTCCTGGCTATCGGCTGCTGCGAGCTGCAATTTCACGAAAATCCTCTCGAAATCCGTGCTTTTTCATGGATACGTTGTTAAGCTGCTGCGTGTAATCTTCAGCGACTTAAAACCGCTTTGAGAGCAGAACCGTGAACCGCGGCATAAAACAAGCTTCCATTACTCTCTTTTTCCTGCTGACGGCCACTTCGGCCGCCCTCGCACAGGCCGACCTCTGCGACGAGCTGCGCGGCCGCTATGTCGACATCAACGAAGTGATCGGCGCCAGCCAGGAAACACGCCAGCTCTCGCGCGCCATCGTCCAACAAAACCTGATGATCCGCCGGACGATGAGCGACCTCCGCAACCAGGGCTGCGCCGAAGGCGACGATGGCGTATTTGGCGGCCAGGACAATCAGGGCGTCTGCGATGACATCAGGCAATCGATCGATCAGATGCGGCAGGATCTCTCCCTGCTGATGGATCAGCGCGAGCAAAGCGTCGGCCGCGTCGATGCCGTTGCCATGCAGCGCCGACAGTTGCTAGATACGATGCAGCGCAACGGCTGCAGCCTGCCGGCTTCGGCAACCCCGGATATCGTGATCGATACCCACACGAAGATGGATGCCTATGCACCGCAGGAGCAGTCCCTGGCCAAGCCTGAAAGCTCCATCACCGTCATCGAGACGCCAAGGCTCCAGAAGAATTCCAGCCTGGAACAAAAGCAGGCGCCCGCGACGATTCCCAAGATAACACAGGCGCAGCCGCAGCAATTTCCGCCGGATCGCCCCTATGATCCTTCGGCCCATAAGGTGCGCCAGGTCGGCCCGCAATTCCTCGCGACCGACCAGGGCAGCATCGACCTCAAGCACCCGAAAGAAGCCGGGCCGCAACCGACGCAATAATACACGGCCAGACGCTTCTCATCTCCGTCTGACCGCCCTGCCTCCCTATTTTCAGATCGTTGCCGGCTGACGCAGCAAGGAAGCAATGGCCTCGTCACCCGTCTCCTGCGCAAGATCGCGGTAAGATCGTCCGGAGGCATCCCTGAGCGAGCGATCCGCACCCTTCACCAGCAGAAAGCGCACCGCCTCACCGCACCGATTGACGATGGCAAACCCGAGCGGCGTCATCCAATCGCGATCGGTGGACTGCCCATGCGGGCGAAATTCACCGAAGCGGATATTCACCTGTTCCGGATGCTTATCGAGAATGGCAGCTAGCTGATCGATTGTGCCGAAAGCGGCCGCCGCGAAAATATCGAGCGGGTAGGCTTTCAGAAACTCGACCATCTCATCCTTGCCGTTATATTCGGCCCAACCGATTGGCGGCGCATAAAAATTGGGATCGCGAATAGTGGTATCGGCTCCATGCTCGATCAGCAGTTTCGCCATCTCCATATGGCCATGCAGCGCCGCCTCATGCAGCGGCGTGCGGCTTGTCATCGCGTTAACGTCGAGGCCCAGGGCCAGCATTCGGCGGACGGCTCCAAGGTCGTTTTCCCCGGCAGCGTCGTGGAGCATGGCCGGATGAGCTCTGTGCATTATAGCAGCCACATCGAGATCGCGCCCGCCTGCCATTTGCTGGAAAACTTTCTTGATTTGCTCGACGTCGATGTCGCCGGCCTTCACTTGAATATAGGCCCAATCCTCTGGCTTTAGGCGAACCGCGACAGCACCCTTTTGAATAAGGTATGCCGCCAGCTTGCTATCGCCACTTAGGCGAGCCCATTCGTAGGGTGTTCTACCATTGACAGGCTTGTTGACATCGGCGCCATTTTCCACCAGCAGGCGCACCCGCTCGCCCATGCGATGTTCCAGCGCCCAGGCAAGCTGATAGTCGAAAACAGTCTGCGTGTTCTCGACGAACCTGCCATCCTCGCGCACGAGCCAATTATTCTTATCCCCAGAGGACAAGCCATATTCGATCAGTAACTTCAGGCATGTATCGTCCGGTTCGAACATGCGGTTGTAGAGCGCCTGACTGTCATTCGCCTCCGCGCCGGCATCGAGCAGCAATCGCGCGAATGCCACGCATTCCGGATGCTGAGGCTGGCGATCCTTCCCCGCCTCGCCTTCGCCGAAGACGCCGGTCAAAACGGTGAAGCGATATTGGCCGGCATCGAGGAAGAAAGCGTTGACGTCGGCCCCGCGCCTGACCAGCTCGCGGGCTGCCGGCAGGCTGGAACGACCCGGCACGCGAGCATAGGCCGCCCACATCAGCGGAGTTAAATCATGCGGCCCGCCCTTGCGATCGAGAAGCTGTGGCTGACGATCAAGCCAGCGACTTACACGGTCGGCATCGCCAAGCGCAGCAGCGACGTGAATGCTTTCATCGGCAATCTCCGGATTGTCTTCAAGCAGTCGCAACGCCTCATCGAAGCGCGCGGGATCGGCGGGAATATTGGCAAAGTAAGAAACCGTCGCCAGTGACAGGAAACGGTTGGCGAGCTGATCCCGTGGAACATGCTTGCGATCGTCGCTTTCCAGATGCGCCTTGAGCTTCGTCCAGCTGGAAAAGCCGAATTCGCGGGCAAGAACGAGCTGAATGTCCTGCAGCCCCACATCTGCGACGTCGGCAAAATAGGGCGCAACGCGACTATGCGCCGAAGCATCGCCGGCTTGGACGGCCTTGAGGAAAGACTTGGCCTGCTTTTTCAGGGAATCGAGAGTGGCGTCGACAGCCAAAGGGCGCGTGGTCACGATAGACCTCCTTCCATTTATGTCCGGTATCCGCGCCCACAGACTGAAAAGAGGTGTGGCAGTCTCACTTTATATGCATCAGGTGGGCCTAGCCCTTCCCGCGGATCGGATGCGCCCTGAGAACGCATCCAGATCTATCGTGTCGGTTGTGATCTGTCCAGAGCTCAAGCCGGCTCATAGCGGACATAGGCGAACTCGTCTCCGTCCGGTGACCAGTTCGGCACATTGATCGATCCCTGCCCGCCAAAGAGCTCGAACAGCGTCGTGATATTGCCGCCATCCATGTCCATCAGCCGCATCCGTACATTGAGATCGCGCGGATGATCGAAGACGTCGGGATCGTAGGAGATCAGCACGACCTTGTCGTTTTTCGGCGACGGATGGGCGAACCAGTTGCCGTAGTTGTCATGAGTCAGCTGCTCCAGGCCGGTGCCGTCGGGATGAATGCGCCAGATCTGCATCAGGCCGGTGCGGCTCGAATTGAAATAGATCCATTGCCCGTCGGCGGAGAAATCCGGCCCGTCATTGCGGCCCTCGCCATGCGTCAGGCGCGTTTCCTCGCCACTATCGATCGAAATCGTATAGATATCGAAGACATCGTTGCGGATGCCGCAATAGGAGAAGCGCTTCCCGTCCGGCGACCAGCCATGCCAGTAGGCGGGCAGATTGGTGGTCACCTGCCTTGGCGTACCGCCCTCTGCCGGCAGAACATAGATGCAGGATTTGCCGTACTGGGTCTTGTCGGAAATGGCGATCAGCGATCCATCCGGGGAAATGCCGTGATCGTTGTTGCACTGGGTCGCAAAGCCGGTATCGACCTGGGCGATGCCGCTGCCATCCAGTGGTAGCCGATAGAGCAGCCCGTCTCCATTCAGCAGAAGATAGCGGCCGTCAGGCGAATAGTTCGGCGCCTCGATCAGCTGGTCCGTTTGCCAGACGATCCGGTTTGCACCCGTGCGGATATTATAGATCTCGACCGAGCTGCGCATTCTTCCTCTCCCTTGCCGCTGGATACCGCGATCAGCGATCGCGGAACCGGTTGGTGATCGGATAGCGACGGTCGCGACCGAAATTCTTCTTGGTAATCTTCACGCCCGGTGCGGACTGGCGGCGCTTGTACTCCGCGAGATAAAGCAGATGCTCAATGCGATGCACGGTCGCGACATCATGGCCGCGCGCTACGATTTCCTCAACCGACATTTCCTTCTCAACCAGGCATTCGAGGATATCGTCGAGCACTGGATAGGGCGGCAGCGAATCCTGGTCCGTCTGGTTCGGCCTCAGTTCCGCCGAAGGCGCCTTGTCGATGATGTTGTGGGGAATGACCTCGCCGGAGGGCCCGAGCGCACCGGGGGGTACATGCAGATTTCGCCAGCGCGACAGCGCATAAACCTGCATCTTGTAAAGATCCTTGATCGGGTTGAAGCCGCCGTTCATATCGCCATAAAGCGTGGCGTAGCCGACAGACATCTCCGACTTGTTGCCCGTCGTCACCACCATCGAGCCGAACTTGTTGGAGATCGCCATCAAAATGGTGCCGCGGGCGCGGCTCTGCAGGTTTTCCTCGGTGATGCCGCTTTCCGTGCCCTCAAAGAGATCGGACAAGGCCGAGGTGAAGCCGGTGACGGGATCTTCGATCGGTACGATGTCATAACGGCAGCCAAGCGCTTTGGCGCAATCGGCCGCATCCTTCAACGAATCCTGCGAGGTATAGCGATAAGGCAGCATGACGGTGCGCACACGCTCTTCGCCCAGCGCATCGACGGCAATCGCAGCGCAGATCGCCGAGTCGATGCCGCCGGATAGACCAAGCACGACCGACTTGAAGCCGTTCTTGTTGACATAATCGCGGAATCCCAGCAGGCAAGCGCGATAATCCGCCTCCTCGCCTTCCGGAATATGGGCCCTCGGACCTTCGGCGCAGTGCCAGCCACCACCGTTCTTCTTCCAGGTCGTTACTGCAAGCGCGGTTTCGAACTGGCTCATCTGGAAGGCCAGGGTCTTGTCGGCATTGAAGCCGAAGCTGGCTCCGTCGAAAACCAGTTCGTCCTGGCCGCCGAGCTGAGCAGCATAGATCATCGGCAAGCCGGTCTCGATAACCTGCTTCAGCACGACCTGATGGCGCACGTCGACCTTGCCGCGATAGTACGGCGAGCCATTCGGCGAGAGAAGGATTTCAGCACCGCTTTCGGCCAGCGTTTCGCAAACGCCGAGTTCGCCCCAGATGTCCTCGCAGATCGGAATACCCAGCCTAACGCCGCGGAAATTGACCGGACCAGGCATGGCGCCCTGATCGAAGACGCGCTTCTCGTCGAACTCGCCGTAGTTCGGCAGGTCTACCTTGTCACGGACCGCGATCACCTTCCCGCCATCGAGCACGGCAATCGAATTATAGCGCCCAGTTTCGTCCTGTCGGGGAAAGCCGATAATGACGCCGGGGCCGCCATCGGCCGTATCCGCGGCCAGAGCCTCGACCGCTTTCCAGCAGGCGCGAATGAAGGCCGGCTTCAGCACGAGATCTTCCGGCGGATAGCCGGAAATGAACAATTCCGTCAGTAATACGAGCTGCGCGCCTTCGCGCGCGGCTTCGGCGCGGGCGTCACGCGCCTTGGCGAGATTGCCGGAGACATCGCCGACCGTCGGATTGAGCTGCGCGACGGCGATGCGAATGGTGTTGGTAATCTGGCTTTGCTCTGTCATGCCATACATTTAGCGATGCCATCTTCCTTCCGCAACCGCCTTCCTTCCTGCACACGCATCAAAGATTTCACCACCCGCATAGGCGGTATTTTTGCCCGGAAAAATACTAAGCTAGCCTTGCGGTTCATGCCGCATTCATGACAGAAGCATGACACTTATATGAATATTTTGTAGCTTTTGGAGAAATCATTGGTTGCATTGGTCATCGAGTCCGCCTTGGCGGGCAAGCTTGCCCTTTTCCAGAAGATCGGCACAGCAAGACAGAAGTCCTCTGCTCTGCGCCTGCTTCTGAGCCTCACGCTGACCCTGCTTTTCTCCCTGTCCATCGTCATGACGGTTGAATGGGTCGCGCGCGGCGAATTCGCCTCAGCTTGGACCTATCTCCTTTCCCCGTCCCGCCCCGGCCTCACCACCGTCGGCATCGTTATCTTAGCCATGCTGACGCTGGATGCTCTGATCGGCCGTGCGCACCTGTCCGCTTTGATCATAGCGCCGCTGTTACTCGTCCCAGCGTTCATTTCCAGCCAGAAGCAGAATTTTCTCTCCGATCCGCTCTACCCTTCGGACTTCCTGTTTGGACGGCAGATCATGGAATTGATGCCCGTCATGGTACGCGATCGCCCCTGGACGGCTATGGCACTCGCATTCGGCATCATCGCCGGCACGGCAGCCATGATCCTGCTCTGGCGCCATCTCCGGAGCCACACGATCTCGCTGTCGCGAAACGAGCGCTTCGGCCGGCTTTCGGTCTGCCTGCCGCTGACGGCGCTTTTCGCCTCGCAGATGGACCCTACTCAATATTCCCTTCTTCGCGAGAAGCTGGGCATCATCCCAATCGTCTGGGACCAGACGGAAAACTATAACCACAACGGCTTCATCGTCGCCTTCGCACTGAACCTGCCCATGGCGGACGTCAAGTCACCGGCTGGATACGACCCCGCCGCCATCGACGCCATGCCCGCAAGAAACTACGGCTATCTCTCCGGTCCACGCCAAAAGCCAGACGTGATCATGCTGATGAGCGAATCCCTTTGGGATCCGACGCGGCTTTCCAACATCGCCTTTACGCCCGATCCGATGCCGACGATCCGCGCCAGACAATCCGGATATGTCTTCTCGCCGGAATTCGGCGGCATGACCGCCAATGTCGAGTTCGAGGCACTGACGGGCTTTTCCAATGCCTTCCTTCCCTATGGCAGCATTCCCTATCAGCAATATGTGCGCCGCCCGCTGCCGTCGCTTGCCACCTTCTTTCGCAGCGAAGGCTATATGGCGCGCGCCCTTCATCCCTTCAGCGGCTGGTTCTGGAACCGCAACGAGGTCTACAAGGCCTTCGGCTTCGAGGAGTTTCATACCCAGGAAACCCTGCCGCCAATGGACAAGCGCGGCATGTTCGCCGCCGACGATTCTCTGATGAAGGAAATCATGCGCGAAGGAGACGCCGCCGAGCGCCCCTTCTTCTTCTTTGCCGTCACCCTGCAGGGACATGGACCTTATGAAGCCGACCGCTATGCTGAGAATACCGTCAATATCGGTGGAGATCTGAGTGATGACGACCGTGCCGCGCTCTCCACCTATGTGCAGGGCGTTCGCGAAGCTGATGATAGCCTGAAGATGCTGGTGGATTGGGCCGAAAAGCGCGACCGCGAAACAATCATCGTCCTATGGGGAGATCATCTGCCGCCGCTCGGCAACGTCTATCCCAACACAGGCTACATGCCGCAGCAGGTGGCGACCCGCAAGGCGCCGCTCGACGTCATGAAACGGGAACATGAGACGCCGCTCGTCATCTGGTCGAGCAAGAAGGGTGCGCGCAAGGACATCGGCACCATCAGCCCCTCACAACTGCCGTACCACTTGCTGAAAACAGCCGGATATGAGCATCCTTTCTACACGGGTTTCCTCGGCCGCGTGCAGAAGAAATATACCATCGTCGACCGCTACCAGCTTGCAAGCCGCGACAATCAGGCCTTCCCCGATTGGGCGCGCAAGGAGCAGGAGCTTGACCCATTGGTGCGCGACTATCGTTATCTGCAGCACGACATGATGTTCGGTCACCAATATGGGCTGGAACGCTTCTTTCCGTCGCATGCGGAGCTAGTGGGCCAAGAGACTAGTTAGCACGTTCGCAGGCTAAGGTTCGAGCTACGGTCCGTGATAGGAGCACACGCATCAGCTCCATGCGTGTAATGGAGTTGAAACCCTTCCCTCGTTGCATTTTAACCCGTTGGGCGAATAGTTGCATTCAATGCCACTTGGACCTCGGAGCCCTCCCAATGCATAATCTTCCCAACTTCGTTCATCTGCATTTTGACAAGACAGCCGATCAGCTCGGCGACATCGAAAAGCGCGTTCTAAAAAAGGCGCACGAGCGAAAGGTCATCTCCACCGACATCAATGCAGCCATCTCGGCGGAATCATCCAGGGGAGAGCGTCTGGCCGACGGCATTGCCCGCGTCGGCGGCTCCTGGTCCTTCATCATCGCCTTCCTGCTGTTTCTGGTCTTCTGGTGCGTTGTCAACACCATCCTACTCACCACCAACGCCTTCGACCCCTACCCCTTCATCTTCCTGAACCTCGTCCTCTCCATGCTCGCCGCGATCCAGGCACCAATCATCATGATGTCCCAGAATCGGCAGGCGGAACGGGACCGTTTCGAAGCCGCCAAGGATTACGAGGTCAATCTCAAATCCGAGCTGGAAGTGCTCTCCCTCCACCAGAAGATCGATATGCAGGTATTGACCGAGCTCGCGGTGGTGCGGGAAGAGCTCGCCAAACTGAGCAAACTTGTTGCCGAAAAAGGCAGCATCTGAGGGTCAATCGGAGGGGCCGGCCGTCAGCAATCCCGGTCGCCCCTGCCGATATTGCGGCAGCCCGTCGTCGATCTCGTAATAATCGCCCTTGTCGGCACAATAGATGTGATAAGCTATCTCGAGGCCGCTGGGCTGGTCGAACAGACCGGCCATGATCGATATTTCATTGGCGCTATCGGCCACCCAGAAGAGGGCCGAGCCGCAGGTCCTGCAGAAACCGCGACGCGCGAATGTGCTGGCACGATACCAGGTGATCGCCTCTTCTCCCTCGATGACGAGATTTTCGCGCGCAACGTTGGTTGCGGCATAATAGAGCCCGGTCTGCTTGCGGCATTGCGAACAATGGCAGGCGACGACCTCACGCAGCTTGCCGCGTGTCGTGAAACGTACGCTGCCGCAAAGGCAGGCTCCCGTGTGTTCGTCGCTCATCATTGCTCCCTTTATTTCAAGGCAGCCTTCCCGAGAACCGCATTCGGGTCAATTTCAAAGAAATGAAGCATCTTTCAACCGCGCTGATCGGTCCGGCCAAAAGCAAACGGGCCGGTTTTCGCCGGCCCGTTCGATAGGTCTTGGATGCGGCTTCACTCAGCCATGTGCGCGCATACGCTTCTCGTCACGGCCACCCTTCATGCGCTCGGCGAGCAGGAAGGCAAGCTCGAGCGCCTGGTCGGCATTGAGGCGCGGGTCGCAATGCGTGTGATAGCGATCCTGCAGGTCTTCGGCACCGACGGCGCGGGCACCACCCGTGCATTCGGTCACATCCTTGCCGGTCATCTCGATGTGGATGCCGCCCGGATGCGTGCCTTCGGCGCGATGGATCTGGAAGAAGCTCTCGACTTCCGACAGGATGCGCTCGAACGGACGCGTCTTGTAGTTGTTGAGCGTGATCGTGTTGCCATGCATCGGGTCGCAGGACCAGACGACCTTGCGACCTTCCTTCTCGACAGCGCGGATGAGGCGCGGCAGATTGTCGGCAACCTTGTCGTGACCGAAACGGCAGATCAGCGTCAGGCGGCCGGCTTCGTTCTGCGGGTTCAGAATATCGATCAGATTAAGCAGATCGTCCGCCTGCAGCGAAGGACCGCACTTCAGACCGATCGGGTTCTTGATGCCGCGGAAATATTCGACATGGGCATGATCGGCCTGGCGCGTGCGGTCGCCAATCCAGAGCATATGGCCCGAGGTTGCGTACCAGTCGCCGGTCGTGGAATCGACACGGGTGAAGGCTTCTTCGTAGCCAAGCAGCAGCGCTTCGTGGCTGGTGAAGAAGTCGGTTTCACGCAGGCTCGCATTGCTCTCGGCGGTGATGCCGATCGCACGCATGAAATCCATCGTCTCGCCGATGCGGTCGGCAAGCTTGCGGTAGCGCTCGCCCTGCGGGCTATCCTTGACGAAGCCGAGCATCCACTTCTGCACGTTTTCAAGGTTGGCGTAGCCGCCCATGGCAAAGGCGCGCAGCAGATTGAGCGTCGCAGCTGACTGGCGGTAAGCCATCAGCTGACGTTCCGGATTGGGGATGCGTGCCTCTTCGGTGAAGTCGATGCCGTTGATGATGTCACCACGATAGCTCGGCAGCGAGATGCCGTTCTGCGTTTCGATGTTCGACGAGCGCGGCTTGGCGAACTGACCGGCAATGCGGCCGACCTTGACGACCGGCAACTGCGCGCCGAAGGTCAGGACGACAGCCATCTGCAGGAAGGCGCGGAAGAAGTCGCGGATGGTATCGGCGCCATGCTCGGCGAAGCTTTCGGCGCAATCGCCGCCCTGAAGCAGGAAGCCATTACCTTCGGCAACATTGGCGAGATGCGCCTTCAGGCGACGGGCTTCACCGGCAAAAACGAGCGGAGGATAGCTTGCAAGCTGGGCTTCGGTCTCTGCCAGCGCTGCCTTGTCCGGAAAATCCGGCACCTGCTGGATCGGTTTCTGCCGCCAACTGCTCGGTGTCCAATTCTGTGCCATCTCACCCACCTGCTTGTGCGCCCGATCTTGGTCGGGCGTCCCGTCATCGTAAATAACGCGCGCTTATAAACCTTTGCCGCCCACTTGCAAAGGCGGCAAACTACTGTGCGAATCTTTTATGGTGCAGTCGATCTCCGCGCCAAAACAGGCGCGTTACACGCGCTCGCCGTTGCGGATTCGGTAGCTCGGCGAATACATCGTCACCAATTCTTCCGCCGCCGTCGGATGCACCGCCATGGTGCGGTCGAAATCGTCCTTGGTGCAGCCCGCCTTCAGCGTAATGCCGAGAAGCTGCGCCATCTCGCCAGCATCATGGCCGAGAATATGAGCGCCGATCACCTTGCGGTCCGCCGCATTGACGATCAGCTTCATGATCATCTTCTCGGCTCGGCCTGAAAGCGTCGCCTTCATGGGCCGGAACTGGGCGCGATAGACCTCGAGTTCAGGATAGCGCTTGGCAGCATCCTCCTCGGTCAGGCCGACGGTACCGATCTCCGGCTGCGAGAAGACGGCCGTCGGGATGAGTTCGTGGTCCGGCCGTGTCGGATTGTCCTTGTAGACGGTCTCGATGAAGCACATGGCCTCGTGGATCGCCACGGGCGTCAGCTGTACCCGATCGGTGACGTCACCGAGAGCGAAGATATTCGGAACGGAAGTGCGCGAATATTCGTCGACAATAATGGCACCCTGCTCGTTGATCGCAACGCCGGCGCCCCCAAGCCCGAGATTTTCGGTATTCGGCGTACGGCCAAGCGCCAGCATGACGGTATCGACCGTCAGGGACTTGTCGTTCTTCGTCCGAACGCTGAGCCTGCCCTCTGCCCTCTCGACGTGCTCGATGATGTCGTGGCAGAGAATGCGGATGCCCTTCTCCTCCATGGCTTCATGCAGGCCTTTGCGCAGGTCGTGATCAAAGCGGGACAGGATCTCGGCACCGCGATAGATCAGCGTCGTTTCCACACCGAGGCCGTGGAAGATATTGGCGAACTCGACGGCGATGTAGCCGCCGCCGGCGATCAGGATCGATTTCGGCAGTTCCTTCAAATGGAACGCTTCGTTCGAGGAGATGCAGAGCTCGTGGCCGGGCAGTGCCGTATGCAGGTTCGGCCGACCGCCGGTTGCAATCACGATGGTTTCGGCCGTGATGGTCTGGCCGGTCCTCAGCAGCTTGACCGTATGGGAATCCACCAGCTCCGCACGTGTATCGAAAATGTCAGCCTTGGCATTGTCGAGCCCCTTGCGATAGAGGCCCTCCAGCCGGGCGATTTCCTTGTCCTTCGCCTCGATCAGCTTCTTCCAGTCGAAGCTGCTCTCGCCGACCGTCCATCCAAAACCGGCCGCGTCCTCGAAGTGCTCCCTATACTGCGAGGCATAGACGAAGAGCTTCTTCGGCACGCAGCCGCGAATGACGCAGGTGCCGCCATAGCGATACTCCTCGGCGATGCCGACCTTCTTGCCGAGCGATGCGGCCACGCGCGCGCTGCGCACGCCGCCGGAGCCGCCGCCAATCACGAAAAGGTCGAAATCAAACGAAGGCATGGATCGCTCCTGTAGACGTCAGATGCGCGCGAAGCGCCAATGGGGGTCGCACTCATATAGGGAGCCGAGACATAAAAAGAAAAGCCCGGAATCGATCCGGGCTTCGAATTTGCAACCGTTTGACGCTTACGCCGAAAGACGAAACTTGCCTTCCGGAACAAGTGCGACAACGATCCGTCGCTTACTGCTTCGGTGCGGTCTGAGCAGCAGCACCGGCATCCGGCGTGATGACCGGCTGCTTGACGACCTTCTGCAGGGCGTCGTTGCTCTGCTTTGCGAGATCGCGCGAAATGCCCTGGCTCCAGATATCGGCAGCCTTGTAGAGTTCGCGGGTGGCGAGCGGACCATCCTTGAGAAGCTTTTTGCCTGCCGGCGAACCGTAGAAATCGGCGATCGCCTTCAGTTCGTCGGCCGAGAAGGCCTTGGCATAGGTGATGGCAGCTTCACGCTCCAGATCGGCACGACGCGGTGCGAGCGCGAGCGCGGTCGCATCGACGGTCGAGTTGATGGCATCGCCGAAATTCGGGTTTGCCTGGATCATCGTGCTCTTCAGCTGCTCGGCGAGATTAGGCAAGATATTGTCGAACTGGTTGGTGATGCCGAGAGCGTTGATCGCGGCGCGCGCAGCCTTGATCTGATCCTCGGAAACTTCCTGAGCGTTGACGGAACCGAAAGCAATGCCGGAAAGAAGGATGGTTGCAGCGGCAAGACGGCCAAGACCCGCAAATTTGATCATGAGATGAGTGCTCCTATGTATTGTTCGCCTGCAACGTGCGCGCACCGGCAGGGCCGGCAATGATCGCTTGTGTCGCCATATGGATAAAGAGCCCGTGTTCGACAACGCCGGGAATCGAATAGAGCTCGCTCGACAGCGCCTCTGCATCAGGAATGCGGCCGAAAGATGCATCGACGATGTAGTGCCCCCCATCGGTCACAAAGAGGCTGTCACCGGAGCGGCGCATGTTGAGCGCGCCCGAGAGCCCAGTACGCGATGCGGCCTTCTCGATGAGGATGCGGGTGGAAACGAGACCGAAGGGATTGACTTCGATCGGCAGTGGATATGCGCCGAGCGTCTCGACGACCTTGCTTTGATCCGCGATGACGATCATGCGGGCTGAGGAAGCCGCAACGATCTTCTCTCGCAGCAGCGCACCGCCACCACCCTTGATCAGCGTCAGCGCACCATCAAGCTCATCGGCGCCATCGATGGTGAGATCGAGTTCCGGAAGCTCGTCGAGCGACTTCAACGGTACACCGAGTTCGTCGCAGAGCTTGGCCGTTCTTTCAGACGTGGGAACGCCCTGGATCGCGAGGCCGGCTGCGACCTTTTCAGCCAGCAGACGAACGAACTCCTCCGCCGTGCTGCCGGTGCCGATCCCGAGCCGCATGCCGCTTTCGACATAGGCGAGCGCAGCTCTCGCAGCCTCGATTTTCATCTGGCGGGCGTCCATGCGCCACCTGCTCCCATTGTTACGTTGGTCTGCTGTTTACACGGCTCTCCAGCCAAACGAAAGCCAAAATAACGGCATGATATAGAAATCGCCGGCGCCTTCCCGCCTAGGCTTTCCGGCACTTCAGTTGCAATTGCCCGCGCGATCTTCTAACTCCGGAAGACGCACTCTTTTCTCTGCAAAGGCCGATTCCTCGTGAAATCTCCCCTTGTCGTATTCGATCTCGACGGCACGCTGCTCGACACGCATGCGGACCTGATCGTCAGCCTGAATCATACGATCGACGCACTCAAGCTTCCGCCGGTCAGCTACGACGACGTGACGCATCTCGTCGGCAACGGCGCGCAGGTCATGATCGAGCGGGCCTGCAAGCTGCATGGCTATATGCTGACATCGGAAGAATTGCCTGCCCTCCTGCAGCGCTTCATCACTCACTATTCCGAAACCATGCCCGGCGTCACGCAGCCTTACCCGGGTCTGCTCGCAGCCCTCGATACGCTGAGAAGCCAGGGCTATAAGCTCGCCGTCTGCACCAACAAGATGGAATCGCTGGCACGTACCCTGCTCGAACGACTGAAGCTGACCCATTACTTCGAGGCCATTACCGGCGGCGACACCTTCACCGTCCGCAAGCCGAATGCCGAGCATCTGATCGGCACAGTCGAACGCGCCGGCGGCGACATCGCCCGGACGATCATGATCGGCGACAGCATCAACGACATCCTCGTCGCCCGCAATGCCGGCGTTCCCTCGATCGCAGTCCCTTTCGGTTACTCCGATGTCGGCATCGAAACGCTAGGCCCGAACCGCATCATCTATCACTATGATGAGCTGACGCCGGAGCTGGTCGAAGGGCTGCTGGCAGCCTGAAAATACTAAAATCCCTGTTGGTTCGAACGGCGCGGTTGTAACGGGCCTTGCGTGATTCACGCGCTTCCGCCACAACTTATCGAGGTTCTACTATCAGTACCATGACCGCACGAGGGAAAGCCCCGCTGTGCGATGTTGCCGAGGTGGGACAATCACTCGACAGCGGAGCACTCCCCCTTGCTCGTAGCAGATCCCGAAGACCGTAACGCCGGTAGATTGCCAAGCCGCAGAGGGTGGTTTGCCCCTATTGTCCGAACACTGATCATCTGTGGTGCACTATGTGCAGGTATTTGGCTCTACATCTACGGCGACCGCATTATAGGGTACGTCGAGACAGAAACCGGAGCTGGTGCCAAATCCGATCCCGCTCTGAACGCGGTCTATGAGAATTTCGACATCGCACCTTTGCCGAACATTGTTGCAGGCAGACCTGCGATGGCAGCCGATCTCGATATGTTGCGCCGAGAGCATTGTGATTGGAATGCAGTCTACAAATTCGCAGATGAGCTAACGAAGCAGGGCTATCGCCGCGAAGCGGCCAAAGTCTTCACTGCCTTCTCCAACAAGTGCAAGCCGTCGAATATCGCCTTGAGTTCAGCCGCCCAAATTCTGGACGATCTCAGCGACTTCGACGAAGCCCTGAAAGTCTCGAACCAAGTGATAGCAATGTCACCTGGAATGCCCGATTTCTATTTCCAGCGTGCGCGAATTCGCCAAAATGCCAAGAAATATCGGGAGGCCATCGATGACTATTATTCGGTCATCGGCCTTACCGACAATATCGCGATACTGAACAGCGCCGTATTTGAGGGAATCTCCGCCAGCTACCGCGAACTTGGTGAATATTGCGAGGCGATCGGGCCGCTTCAGCTTTGGGTTTCCACCAATCCCGACCGTAACGACACAGCGGTCGTGCGTGGGATCATCAAGCTCTATGAAACGATGGGCAAATGCGCCTCGATCTATGCCACCGGCAGCGATCGATTTCCGACGCAGGGCAAGAACGTCATCCTTGCCAAGGTCTCGGTCAATGGCACGGAGGGCGTGTTCATCGTCGACACCGGTGCAAGCTTCGTGGCGGTGAGCAAAGCCTTCGCCGCACGAGCTAAGCTACCGGCCAACGGCAACAATGGAATATCTCTCCAAACGGCAAACGGCGTTTCTCAAGCCACACGCACAACGGCGACTACCGTGAAGGTCGGGCATGTCCAGGCTAGCGATATCACGGCCGTGGTTCTCGACGATGATACGGCGCTTGGCACTGAAGTCGACGGGCTGCTCGGTCGTTCCTTCCTCTCGCGCTTCGACGTCACCTTCGGCAGCCGGGAGTGGCGGATCGAGGCTAAGAATTGAACTGGATTGCCCGCTGACATTGAGTGACATTCTCATACGAAAGCCAACAAAAAGGGCGACCGATGGCCGCCCGTTTTTGTATTTCCCGACTGACCAAACTCAGATCTGTGCAGTGCGTGCCTTTGAGGTCGCATCGAGCGCCTTCAGTGTGGCAGCATCGCGATCGTAGACGTCATTGAAGTATTGGATGACGCCGTCCTTGTTCGGCCAGGCGGTGAAATAGGCGATGTAAATCGGGAATTTCTGCGGCACGGCCACAGCCTTGTTCTGGCCAGCGGCGATCTGCTTGGCGACGTCGTCAACTGTGGTGTTCAGCACGGCAGCGGCCATCGCGCGCGGATCGGCAAGACGGACGCAACCGTGGCTGAGTGCGCGCATATCCTTCTTGAAGAAGCTCTTCTGCGGCGTGTCGTGCATGTAGATCGCATGCGAATTCGGGAAGAGGATTTTCAATTCGCCGAGCGCGTTGTCGCTGCTCGGCGGCTGGCGAACCGAGATGCTCTTCGTCGAGCCGTACCAGTCGACGCTGGACGAAGCGACGGCGCGGCCGCCGACTTCGACCTGATAGCCCATGCGATCGAGATAGTTCGGATCGGAACGCAGCTTCGGCAGCATCTCGTTGATGATGATCGACTGTGGAACGCCCCAGAACGGGTTGAATTCGACCGTCTGCACCTGATTTTCGAAGAAGAAAGTCTGGTGCTGCTTGCTGCCGACGACGACGCGCATCGACAGCTGCTCCTGGTTGTTATTGTAGTAATAGACCATGAAGGCCGGCTGATTGATGAAGACGTAGCGCGGGCCTAGTTCGTCCGGCAGCCAGCGCAGCTGCTCCATGGCGATGACGAGCTTCTGGATCTTCACATCGTTGTTCTCGCCGACCATGGCGCGAACGGAGGACGGGCCGATCACGCCGTCGGCCGTCAGACCCTTTTCGCGCTGGAAGTCCTCGACCAGCGACACGAGCTCGGGCGTATAGCTCGGCGTGCCCAGATAGGCGGAGAAAAGATCGGCGTGAGCCGCCTTCAGTGCATCCGAGCCGCGATGCTCGATCGCCTTGACGATATTGGCCATTTCCGGCGAGCTATCGCCTGGCTTCAGCGTGCCGGTCAGGGAAACGGAAATGTGACTGCCGTCCGTTCCAGACTCGGAGCGCAGCTTGGCCAACTCCGCCTTCAATTCCATGAATTGCGGATTGGAGGGGTTGCGGCTGTTGATATAAGCGGCGATATCGGGGCTGGCGCGCAGCACATCGAGCATGGCCGTCAGATTGACGTCCTTGCGCTTGAAGTCGTGATAGCCGGAGATCTTGTTCGGGTCGAGACGACCACGAACCGTATCCTGAACGAACATCAATATCTTGCTCGACAGCGCGAGTTCGAACTGCATGAGCGCGCGATCGCGCATCACCGGGTCGGCATTTGCCGCGTCGGCACTCGGCAGCGTCACCGCATAATCGGCAGGGTCGAGGCCGACGGAACCGGCACCGGCAAGAACCGCCATGGCGGCTTTCGCCTTGTCACTGACGGCATGGTCGGCAACCCAGAGAAGCGGCTTGCTCGGATCGGCGTAATAAGACTCGATCGCCTTGGCGATGTCGTTGGTCGCCATGACGCGCGCATCCGCGAGATAGCGGCGCTGCGAGACCTCGGCATCGACAGCAATCGGCGTGGGAGAGGCGTCAGCAACGGCGCCGGTCACCACCGGATCGGCGAAATGCACCGTCGACACCAGACGCATCTGGTCGGCCTTGTAAGTATAGTATTTCGGCGCATCGACGGTTGGCAGCGGCTGCTTTGCCCGCGGAGGCTCAACGGAGTTCAGCGTCTGTGCCGGGTTGACGGGAACCGGAGCCGAAACCTGCGTGCTCTGCTGACGACCCTGACCGCCACGGATGAAATCCATGAGGGTCATGGCACTTGCAGAGGTTGCGCCTATCGAGGAAAGGCAACAGGAAAGAGCCAGGACGGAGGCTGTGGCTTTGGACGCAAGTTTCATTCTCTAATCAGTCCCTGTATCGTGCGGTAACTTCGAGCTTGACGGTGCTGTTTTCAACTCTGCCGCGATGTCTTCGACATCGTATACTCACACTATGAAAACGGCGAGGCCCGCCTTTCGTTCAATGCCTCAACTTCATGTGACGAAGCGGTGGCGTCTTTCGCGGCTCAGTCCACACAAAAATATGAAATTATTGGTTAACGGTTTATTGAATTTTCGAAGACTTTTTAAGCGCCGAAAATGCGTGTCCGTTAATATATGCGCAGCGTGTTAAAAAGAGCACGCCGCACCAAGTAAAACATGACTAAAATAGTCACCAAATGGCGCTTTGATATTTTCATGAGGCCCTTTCGGACCTATATGAGCTGCTATCTGTCTCAACGGAAAGCAGGACCAGGAAGATGACGTCCACTCGCACCGAAACCGATACATTTGGCCCGATCGAAGTCGCCAGCGACCGCTATTGGGGCGCGCAGGCACAGCGCTCGCTCGGCAATTTCAAGATCGGCTGGGAAAAGCAGCCACTATCGGTCGTGCGTGCCCTTGGCATCGTCAAGCAGGCAGCCGCGCGCGCCAACATGGAGCTCGGCCAGTTGGATCCGGCCCTCGGCAAAGCGATCGTTGCGGCGGCGCAGGAAGTCATCGACGGAAAGCTCAATGACCACTTCCCGCTTGTCGTCTGGCAGACCGGCTCGGGCACGCAGTCGAACATGAATGCCAATGAAGTGATCTCCAACCGTGCGATCGAGATGCTCGGCGGCGTCATGGGCTCGAAGAAACCCGTGCACCCGAACGATCATGTGAACATGAGTCAGTCGTCGAACGACACCTATCCGACGGCCATGCACATCGCCTGCGCCGAACAGATCGTCCATCACCTGCTGCCAGCGCTCAGGCATTTGCATGCGGCGCTGGAAAAGAAGGTCGCCGACTTCGCCCATATCATCAAGATCGGCCGCACCCACACGCAGGACGCAACGCCGCTGACGCTCGGCCAGGAATTTTCCGGCTATGCCGCCCAGGTCGCCTCCTCGATCAAGCGCATCGAGCTGACGCTGCCGGGCCTTTGCGAACTCGCTCAGGGCGGTACCGCGGTCGGAACCGGACTCAATGCACCGATCGGCTTTGCCGAGAAGGTCGCCGACGAGATCGCCAAAATCACCGGCCTGCCCTTCGTTACTGCCCCGAACAAGTTCGAGGCGCTGGCTGCGCATGATTCGATGGTCTTCAGCCATGGCGCCATCAATGCCGCCGCCGCCGCGCTGTTCAAGATCGCCAACGACATCCGCCTGCTCGGTTCCGGCCCGCGCTCCGGTCTCGGCGAACTAGCGCTGCCGGAAAACGAACCGGGCTCCTCGATCATGCCCGGCAAGGTCAACCCGACCCAGTGCGAGGCATTGACGCAGGTTTGCATCCACATCTTCGGCAACAACGCTGCACTCACCTTTGCCGGCAGCCAGGGCCATTTCGAGCTCAACGTCTACAATCCGATGATGGCCTACAACTTCCTGCAGTCAGTGCAGTTGCTCGGCGATGCCGCCGTCTCCTTCACGGATAATTGCGTCGTCGGCATCGAGGCCCGCGAGGACAACATCAAGGCCGGTCTCGAACGTTCGCTGATGCTGGTGACGGCGCTCGCCCCGAAGATCGGCTACGACAACGCCGCCAAGATCGCCAAGACGGCGCATAAGAATGGCACGACCCTGAAGGAAGAAGCCCTGGCGAGCGGGCTGGTATCATCGGAAGAATATGACGCCATCGTCCGGCCGGAAACGATGATCGGCCCGAAGTAAGTTCCTCCTTCAGCGATTGCCCGGCATAATCCTCCAATGCCGCAGCCATGTGCGTGGCCCCTCACCCCAACCCTCTCCCCGCTCCTGCGGGGAGAGGGAGTTTATCGTGCAAGATCAGCAGCTTCAGTCAGTGCTGCAAATGCGGAACAAGTCCCCTCTCCCCGCACGCGGGGAGAGGGCTAGGGTGAGGGGCCGGGCACAGGGCTTCAGCATCAAAAGACTCACCCGTCCTGCGCATCGCCCCATCGACAATCTCCCATTTTGAGATTTCGACCAGCAGCCAAACAATTGCTTTTGCCGCAAGCCGGATTTAGATCGTTTCCAAACATCTTCCCCGCCATCCGGCTTGAAAGGTTTCCCATATGGCTGACGATCTGTTTCCCCTCGGCGACGACACGACCCCCTATCGCAAGATTTCCGGTGATTATGTTTCCGTCGACACCTTTAAGGGCCAGGATATTCTGACCGTCGATCCCGAAGGCATCCGCCTGCTTGCCGAAACGGCCTTTGCCGATATCAATCATCTATTGCGCCCCGGCCATCTGAAGCAGCTCGCCTCCATCCTGGAAGACCCCGAGGCGACCGATAACGACCGCTTCGTCGCTTACGATCTGCTGAAGAATGCCAATATCGCCGCCGGCGGCGTGCTTCCCATGTGCCAGGATACCGGCACCGCCATCATCATGGGCAAGAAAGGCCGCCGCGTCTGGACCGAAGGCGGCGACAGCGGCGCACTGGCCAAGGGCGTGCTCGACGCCTATGAGAAGAAGAACTTGCGCTACTCGCAACTCGCACCGATCAAGATGTTCGAGGAAAAGAACACCAAGAACAATCTGCCGGCGCAGATCGACATCTACGAGGAAGGCACTGACGCCTACGAATTCCTCTTCGTCGCCAAGGGCGGCGGTTCGGCCAACAAGACCTTCCTGTATCAGGGTACACCGTCGCTGCTGACCCACGACCGCATGCTGGATTTCCTCAAGGAAAAGATCCTGACGCTCGGCACGGCTGCCTGTCCTCCCTACCATCTCGCCATCGTCATCGGCGGCACCTCGGCGGAAATGAACCTCAAGACAGTCAAGCTCGCCTCGACGCGATATCTCGACTGTCTTCCCACGGAAGGTTCCGAAAGCGGACATGCCTTCCGGGATATCGAAATGGAGAAGGAAATCCATAAGCTCACGCAGAGCCTAGGCGTCGGCGCACAGTTCGGCGGCAAGTATTTTTGCCACGATGTCCGCGTCATCCGCCTGCCCCGCCACGGCGCCTCGCTGCCGATCGGCCTCGGCGTCTCCTGCTCCGCCGACCGCCAGGCCAAGGGCAAGATCACCCGTGACGGCATCTTCATCGAACAGCTCGAGACCGACCCGTCCAAGTACATGCCGGAGATCGACGAAGCGAAGCTCTCGGAATCCATGGTCCGCATCGACCTCAACCGGCCGATGGCGGATATCCTGGCAGAACTGTCCGCACATCCCGTAAAAACGCGCCTGTCCCTCACCGGCACCATCATCGTCGCGCGCGATCTTGCCCATGCCAAGATCCGCGAGCGCCTGGAAAAGGGCGAAGGCATGCCGGAATACCTGAAGAACCATCCGGTCTATTACGCCGGCCCGGCAAAGACGCCAGCCGGCTATGCCTCCGGTTCGTTCGGCCCGACGACCGCGGGCCGCATGGACAGCTACGTCGACCAGTTCCAATCCTTCGGCGGCTCCATGGTCATGCTCGCCAAGGGCAACCGCTCGCGCGCCGTACGGGATGCCTGCAAGACATATGGCGGCTTCTACCTTGGTTCGATCGGTGGGCCGGCTGCGCGCCTTGCCCAGGATTGCATCAAGAAGGTAGAGGTTCTCGAATACCCGGAACTCGGCATGGAAGCGGTATGGAAGATCGAGGTCGAAGATTTTCCCGCCTTTATCGTCATTGACGACAAGGGCAATGATTTCTTTCAGGAACTTAACCTTGGATAGAATAGCTACTTTGGATTGAGTATATCAAAAGGGGCGCATCGGCGCCCCTTTCTGTAAAACCATCTTCAATTGTATTATTTTTGAATAAAACCATGGTGACAGAGGATTTTTCATAATCGCACTCTTAATATTTTCTCAAAGAATCTTTGCATAGATAAAGAAGAGATTTAACAAATACATGTTACGGAGCTCACCGATGAGTACGGCGATTGCGCCGAAGGCGCAAATTCCCGACGTGGCAGGGCAAATTACCTACGCCATGCGATCCATGGGGGTCGCACCTATTCCTCGCAATTACGAACTTTTCTACGAAGCCTATATCGGCTCCAATCTTGCTCTCACCCGTGAACTTGCAGCTCTCGGCAAGAGCGCCACCCAGGAAGAGCTGGACGAGATCGGCGCCAAGTATTTTCCGCATCATGCAGGTCGCGTCTTCGACGAGGCGCATTCCCGCCTCGCCTCCGAACTCGATGCCGTCCTGCGTGCACTGCGTCAGGAACAGACAACACTCGAAGGCTATAATCGCCTGCTCGGCGAAACCAGCCAAAGCATAAGCTCCAGAAGCCACCACAGCGCCGAACTGCTGCGCGGCGCCATCGACATGCTCGCCGCAGCGACAGGCGACACCATGGCTCGCGGTGAAAAGACCGTCGAGCATGTCGTCGAGCGCAGCCAGGAAATGGATCTGGTCCGCAAGGAGTTGGACGAATACAAGCGCATCGCCAACACCGATTCGCTAACCCGGCTTTCCAACCGCCGCGCCTTCGAGGATCGGCTGATCTCCATCTTCGATAACCAGCTTACCCGGTCGACGACCGCTCTGGTTCTTGCTGATATTGATCACTTCAAGCGGGTCAACGACACGTTTGGCCACCCAGTCGGCGACAAGATTCTCGCCACCGTCGCCTCCATCATCCGCGCCAATGTACGCCGCGACGTTTTCGTCGCCCGCGTCGGAGGCGAGGAATTCGCTCTCATTCTGGAAGCCACCAGTGTCGAGGAAGTTACGACGGTTTGCGAACGGATACGTCGCACCCTCGAGGCGACGCCGTTCAAGAATTCGCGCACAAGGGTCGACTATGGTCCGATCACTCTCTCGCTCGGTATCTGCATGGCTTCTGAAGCAGCCGATTCAGGAGAGCTGTATAACAAGGCCGATCTGGCGCTTTACTGCGCCAAGAATGCCGGCCGCAACTGCAGCAGCATTTATCAGGATGGCATGCAGAAGGACTTCACCAAAAGTTGGCTCATCTACAAGAATTAGAAGCGAAGCCAACCAACCGCCGGCGCTGCTTTCCCAGGCATGCCGGCGGCTCGTTTACCAGAGCGTCTTGGCCGCCCGCACCGGCGCCTCGCGGTCATAGGTTTCCTGGTCGAAATCGGCCTTTGCAGCCTTGAGCATCATGCCGGCGCTCGGCAGGCTTGCCGGATCGACGAACCGTTCCGCATTCCACAGCTCGGCCCGCATCACTGCCCGCGCGCACTGGAAATAGACTTCCTCGATCGTGATGACGACAACGCAGCGCGGATGCTTGCCATCCATCTCGAAACTGTCGAGCACGGCCGGGTCGATCGAGACGACTGCCCGACCATTCAGCCGCATCGTCGTATTCGATCCCGGGATGAGAAACATCAGCGCTACGCGCGGATCGCGAACGATATTCGCAAGAGAGTCGACGCGGTTGTTGCCGCGCCAATCCGGCAGATACAGGGTCTTCTCGTCCTCTACACGAACGACTCCACCCAGGTCACCACGCGGTGAGCAATCAAGCCCTTCAGGCCCAACCGTTGCCAGTGCCATGAAGGGCGATGCTTCGATCATTTGGCGATAGAGCGGTGTCAAGACGCTCGTGACCTTGGTGATCGACGCCTCGCCGGCGTCGCCATAGAGCTGCTTCAGTTCCTCGACGGATGTGACAATGTGCATGCGGCCTCACGCTTCTCTGTGGCATTCCACTCGGATCCGGAGCGGCGCAGACATTGTTATGACGAGCGGCGCAGCGGAGTTCGGTAAAACGATAGCACCGTACCGTCACGATTTTCGAGCGGATTTTCCTTATCGAGGTCTTCGGCAAGGAAGCTCTGGATGGCGTCAAACACGGGTGCGGCGCCGACGATTCGCCGGTGCCCGAAGCCATTGGCCCAGAAGAGACGGACATGCGCGCCCTCGGCGGCATAGCTGCGCGCATGCTCGGGGCTCACTTCCTTGTCGTCCTCGGCATGGATGACGAGAACCGGCCGGCTTGGATCGAGCCGGCCGCGCTTCTGGTCATAGGAAGCAAGTGTCCTGCCCGTTATCAGGCGAACCTCGTCTTCCAGGGCCGCCTGGGTCGCAGGCCCGAGCCGCATCAGACGGCCAAAATCCTTGAACAGCCAGCCCATGGCGCTCGGCGCACCGATCAACACCAGCTTGCCTGGCTGAATCGGCTCGATATCAGGCAGAAAGCCTGCAGATGCCAGCGCCAGGGATGCACCGCCAAAAGAATGCCCGATCACGGCATCGAAGGCTCCGAAACGGGCCGACGCCGCGGCAATGGTGGAGACGGCCAAACGCACATTCAAGAACCGCCCGCCCGAGCGACCATGGCCGGGCAGATCGAGTGAGATCACTTCCGCTCCACTATCGGCAAGGAATGCAGCCAGTTCAGACATGTATTCACTGCTGGAGCCCCAGCCATGTACGACGAGATAGCGCCTGCGCGGTCCCTTGGCTCCGCCGTTGAAACGGTAAGCCACAGCGCGGCCGCCCGGAAACGGCAGCATCACCTGCTCTGCCGCGAGAAGACGCTGCCTGCCCTCCATATGCGCCGCCTTGGCCTTCGAGCCACGCGGCCGACGCGATGGCGTCAGACAGAAAAGCCGGAAAGCCACCTTGCCGGCGAGCCGCGGAGACAGCCTTTCGAGACCGGCGAGACCCGACCGGGTGACCTTGAGCGCAAAGGATGGCATAGTGGGAATCCGATAATGTTCAACTATGAACAATAAAGTACAACGATGAACAAAAATCAATCCCTTCCCTGGGACCATCCGCGTTTTCGAAGCTGGATCGCCGTGGCGCGCGCCTGCCAGCTGATGCAACAATCACTCGGACGGGCATTGGCGCATCTCGACATCAAGCCGCCGCACCTCGACATTCTCGTCAACCTGTTTCGCTTTGAAGGCATTTCCCAGCAGGAGCTTGCGCGCAAACTATTGGTCGGTCGCTCCAACATGAGCATGCTGTTGCCGCAGATGGAAAAGCGGGGACTGATCGAACGGCGGGGCGATCGTCTCGACAAGCGGGTGCTCCGCCTCTACCTGACCGAAGAAGGGCGGCGCGTGACTGAGGAAGCCATGACCATCCAGACCGCGCTCATCGACCGGATGCTCTCGGATGCGCCGATCGAAGAGTGCGAAGCGATCACTGTGCATATGGAGCGCGTCGTCAGCCTCCTGATGCAGGAAGAGCGCGAACCGCTGGAACCTGTTGGGGATCAATGATCGCCGGCGGAGCGCGCCGAAGGAACGACCCGGTTCAACGAGGCGAATTCCCAGATCGCAACGACGACGAGCACGGCCGTGGCGAGAATGCCGAGCTGATAGACCACAACCATCGGCAGGGTGAGGAGCAGCAACGCCAGCCCGACGAGCCCCGCCATATGCGATAGCGGCGGCCGGCCGGTGGTCACCCCTTTAAACCAGAGATTTCCCAGCAGGAAGACCGCCGGTCCGCCCAGAATGGCAGCCGCGGCGTGCATGTCGGCCGCGTCGCGGGGATGCGCGAACAGGAATTCGTCGCCGACGACGCTGAGGATAATCCCGGCGAGGATCGGAATATGCGCGTAGGTGAATGCCTGCCGCGCAAGACTTCCGGGCGTATCGTCATGTTCGATGCGATGAGCCGCTCTTTCATGACCAAACTGAAAGTAAATCCACCACAGAGCAACCGTGCCGACGAAAGCAATGACGAACACCGCGACGATCAAGGGCGTCACCGGCTGCTCGGCAAAGGTCTTGCCGGCCTGCAGCACCGCTTCGCCGAGGCAGATGATGATGAAGAGTGCGCAACGTTCGGCCAGATGCGCGCCCGACACATTCCAGTCCGCCGTCGTCGATTTGCCAAGCCCGGGGACCCGGAAGCCGAGTGCAGGGGCCGAATATTCTATGACGAGAGCGATCAGCCAAAGCCCAATACGAGCCGCGCCTTCCATCAGCGCGCCTGATATCCAGAAGATGCCGGACAGGATCAGCCAGCTGGTGATGCGCAGAAAATTGCGATGGTTGGCTGCGCTGGCATTCTTGAGAGCGTAGACGGTGAACAGCGAACGCCCGACCTGCATGAAGACATAGGCGCCAGCAAAAAAAATCGCCTTCTCGCCAAAAGCCTCGGGAATAGCGGCAGAGAGAATAAGTCCCGCAAACATCAGAGTAAACAGCATGATGCGCACCGGCATGCGGTCCGGATCAAGCCAGTTCGTCACCCACGCCGTGAAAACCCAGACCCACCACACCGCAAAGATCAGCATGATGGCTTCGAGCGCCCCTAATGGGGTGAAATGCTCGGCCAGCGCATGCGCCAACTGAGAAATCGAGAAAACGAAGACCAGGTCGAAAAACAGCTCGACGAAGGAAACCTTACTCTCGTTCTTGCTGCCCTTGGCGCGAAGCCAGTTTTCCCTACCCCCAAGGATCATGCTTGCATCCCCGTCCGTTACTGGAGTTTGCTAGTGCGACCTTCCAACCGGGTCGCGGCTGAGACCTTTTTCCTTCAACTCAGCCTCATAGGCCGCGAAAAGCTCCTGGCCCTTTTCTCCAAGCTCACGCAGATAGGACCATGTGAAAATGCCTGTGTCGTGCATGTCGTCGAAGCCGATGCGGACGGCATAGTTGCCGGTCGGCGTTATGGACATGATGCTGACATTGCGCTTGCCCGGCACGGTAACCTTCTGTCCCGGTCCATGTCCCTGGACCTCCGCGGAGGGGGACAGCACCCGCAGCATCTCCGCCGGCAAATCGAAGCTCACACCGTTGTCGAACGTCACCAGCAGGTGATGGCGATCCTTCGAGACCCGCAATTCGGTCGGCCAAACGTCACTCATCGAATTTCCCATGTCTTTCAGTGTGTTTCCGAGAATTATGCCGCTACACGTTCACACGCAAGCATAATTGAAAGGCATTTTCCTTGACGCAACAATCGCCTATGCACACATTAGCAGTGTGATGGAGATTTGAGTGAATAGCATTGTTGGTACGATAGGCGGCGCCTCGCCGCTGGCTGCGGACAAGAACCCGATGATTGACCCTTTCGGGCGCGCGGTCACCTATTTGCGTGTTTCCGTCACCGATCGCTGCGATTTCCGCTGCACCTACTGCATGGCCGAGCACATGACCTTCCTGCCTAAGAAAGATCTGCTGACGCTCGAAGAACTCGACCGGCTCTGTTCCGCCTTCATCGCCAAGGGCGTGCGCAAGATCAGGCTCACCGGCGGCGAACCTCTGGTGCGCAAGAACATCATGTTTCTGGTCCGCAAGCTCGGCGAGAGCGTGCAGAACGGCGCGCTTGACGAATTGACCCTGACGACGAACGGCTCGCAGCTCGCCCGCCACGCCGAAGAGCTTTACGATAGCGGCGTCCGGCGCATCAACGTGTCGCTCGATACACTGGATCCCGATAAATTCCGCACGATCACCCGCTGGGGAGATTTCTCCAAGGTGATGGAAGGCATCGACGCAGCGCAGAAAGCCGGTCTGAAGATCAAGCTCAATGCCGTCGCGCTCAAAGGCTTCAACGATACCGAAATTCCCGACCTCCTACGGTTCGCGCATGGTCGCGGCATGGACTTGACCGTCATCGAGACCATGCCTATGGGCGAAATCGACGAAGACCGCACCGATCAATATCTCCCGCTCTCCCAGCTGCGCACCGATCTCGAGCGTCAGTTCACGCTGACGGACATCCCCTACCAGACGGGCGGCCCTGCCCGTTACGTCGAAGTCACAGAGACCGGCGGTCGCCTCGGCTTCATCACGCCGATGACCCATAATTTCTGCGAGAGCTGCAATCGCGTGCGGCTCACCTGCACGGGCACGCTCTATATGTGCCTGGGGCAGAACGATGCGGCCGACCTGCGCACGGCACTGCGCGCGAGCGGCGATGACGCCCTGCTCCATGCCGCGATAGACGAAGCCATTACGCGCAAGCCCAAGGGCCATGACTTCATCATCGACCGCACGCACAACCGCCCGGCGGTCGCGCGCCACATGAGCGTCACCGGCGGCTGAATTAAATCGAGACAATCTACATGCAGCTTGAGCTTATTCGCAACGCGACGCTGAAGATCACCTATGGCGGCCAGGTGTTGCTGATCGACCCTTACTTTGCACCGCGCCACACTCTCCCCTCTTTCACCGGCCGATCCCCCAACCCGATGACGGAACTGCCGCGTTCGATCGACGACATTCTCCAGGGCGTCGAGCTGGTGATCGTATCGCATCTGCATACCGATCATTTCGATGCCGTGGCGAAGGAGCGCGTGCCGAAAACACTGCCGATCCTGTGCCAACCCGGCGACGAAGGACGTATCCGCGACGCCGGCTTTACAAGCGTCACTCCGCTTGCGCAATCGATCGTTTGGCAAGGCGTGACAATCACACCGAAGCAGGGCAGCCATGGCATCGGGCCGGTGGTGGAAAAAATGGGGCCGGTCATCGGCCTCACGTTGGAGGCCGATGGCGAACCCACCGTCTATTGGGCTGGCGATACCGTGCTCTACCCTCCCGTCGCCGGAACGATCCTTGAATTCTCGCCCGATATCATCGTTACCCATTCCTGCGGCGCCCGTTGGGATGGCGACCTGATCGTCATGGACGACAAACAGACGCTCGAAGTCAGCCGCCTCGCCCCGCAAGCAACCATCGTCGCAACTCATATGGAAGCGCTCGACCACGCGACCGTCACCCGCCAGGCTCTTCGCCAAACCGCAGAGGCAGGCGGTCTCGATCCCTCGCGGCTGCTCATTCCTGCCGATGGCGAGACGCTCCATCTCGGTCGGTAATTTGTTCGCAATTCATCAGTCGCGATAGCAAGCTTCAATCGAAAAGCGCCGGACCATTGGCCCGGCGCTTTTCGATTCATGATGGTCTTTCTATCGACGCAGCCCTACGCAGCGCGGTAGCGCGCATCCGCATTGCCATAGCTCGCATGCTCCGCCTCGCCATCGCCGGTGCGGAAGCGATCGATCTTTTCCGAAAGCATGTCCACGCGCTGGCGCAGGCCGTGGATCTCCGCATTGTTCTCTTCGACCATCGCCGCGTTCCGCTGCGTGATCAGCTCGACTTCGGAAACCGCGCGGGTGACTTCCTCGATACCGGTCGATTGCTCGGTGGTCGCCGACGAAATGTCGGCAACGAGCCTCTGAACGCCGGTGACATGGTTGATGATCTCGGTCAGAGCTGCGCCGGTCTGCTCGACCAAATGAACGCCGTTCCGCACCTGGGTGGAGCTTGCGGAAATCAAGCCCTTGATCTCCTTCGCCGCATTGGCGCAACGCTGCGCCAGTTCGCGCACTTCCTGGGCGACAACAGCAAAGCCGCGGCCCGCCTCGCCAGCACGCGCAGCCTCGACGCCGGCATTCAGAGCGAGGAGGTTAGTCTGGAAGGCGATCTCGTCAATGACCCCGATGATAGTGGCGATCTTCTCCGACGAACGGTTGATCTCGCTCATGGCGCCCACAGCCTTGGCGACGACTTCGCCCGATTGGGTCGCATAGGCCTGCGTCTCGTTGACGGAAGTCGCCGTTTGCCGTGCACGATCGGCGGTCGAGCGCACAACGTCGCTGAGGCGATGCAGTGCCCGCGAGCTTTCCTCGAGGGCGGCCGCCTGCTGCTCGGTGCGCCGAGCGAGGTCGTCGGCCGACATGGCAAGATTGCCGGTGCCGCCCTTGATCTCCTCGGCCGTGTAGCGAACGTCCGTCAGGGTCTCACGCAGCGCTTCGACGGCGTGATTGTACGTAAAGGCCATTTCCACGAAATCAGCCGAAAGGTCCTCGCGCATACCCTCTTCCAGATTGCCGTCGGCAAGCTTGGCGAGAACGTCGGCAAGCGCATTGAGCGCCTGCTTCTGCTCGGCCTCGATGCGGGCACGCTCGGCGGCGCGACGGGCAGCCTCTTCCGCAGAGAGCGCACGGGCGCTTTCGGCTTCCCGCTCCAGCCGGACATTTTCAAGCGCGGCATCGCGGAAGACGCTGACGGAGCGCACCATGTCGCCGATCTCATCGCCGCGATTGCGGCCGTCGATCGCGACTTCCAGGTCGCCGCTTGCAAGGCGCGTCATCACGTCGGCAACGCGCTTCAGCGGACCGCGCAGGGTTTCCACAAGCATGAGACCACCGATGATGGCAAGCAGCGTTCCGACGATCATGGCGATGACCGAGACATTGGCCGAACGCTCGCTATCTTCCTTGCCAAGTTCCTGTGCCTGAGCAACGAAGCCACGCAGCGAGGTCATCGCATCGGCGAGCAAGGTGTTGGACTGAACACGCGTCGTCTTCCAATCGGCTGCCGTCTGCAGCAGATCGGCCGATCCATTGGTCAAGCCCTCGATCAGCGGCTTCATGTGAGCCGCAAAATCGCGCATGGTGGCGTTGGTCGGGCCGAGCTCCGAAATCCTTGCAGCTATGCTCTGCAGATCCTTGAGATCCGCAAGTACCGGTTCGCGTGAGGCTGCATCGCGAACGTTTTCCATGCGCGAGGCATGCAATATCAGGCGATCGACGAGACTAAGCGCCTGATCGACATGATCCAGAAGCTCCTTTTGGCCATCGATGATCTTATCGAGGCTGACGAAACGATCGGCGGCGGTATCGCTGTTCTTGGCCGACTGCAGGGTCATCTCGCCTTCGATCTTCACGAAGCTCTGCAGGATCGGCCCCATCGCCTCGACCTTCTGGTCGGGCGTGCCGGAGCCCTTCAATACGGCATCGAGCTTGTCGGCAGCATCGGAGGCATTGGCGACGAGGCTGGCGCCGCGCTTGGAAACGAGTGCCTTGGAAACCGTCACCTGCTTCAGGATAGCGTCCGCGTAGGTGCGCGCGTCTGAAATCTCTTCGGTGGAGTCGGCAGCCATCTGCACCTGGATGCGCAGATTGCTCATCTTCTCCGACAGGCCCTTATAGGCGGCGGCATCGTAAAGCAGCTCCTTGGCGAAGGTTTCCTTGTCGCTGAAATCCTTGCGGATGATGTCGATCTGCTTGCCGGCGGCCTTGGCGGTCGCCTCGACGTTTTGCACCGTCTTCCGGATGGTTTCGACGTCGCTGTCCTGCTTCTGTTTGATAGACCAGAGCGTTGCTTCCTGCGTGCGCATCTTGGCGGCAAGCTCGGTAACCGGAATGATCTTGGCGCGCTGATCGTCACTGAGCAACCCGCTCAGGCGACGGACACCCTG
Source organism: Rhizobium centroccidentale (assembly GCF_030182565.1). Taxonomy (NCBI): domain Bacteria; kingdom Pseudomonadati; phylum Pseudomonadota; class Alphaproteobacteria; order Hyphomicrobiales; family Rhizobiaceae; genus Rhizobium; species Rhizobium centroccidentale. The sequence goes on from NZ_JAQJCG010000010.1 coordinate 160,699, forward strand.
TTCCTGGGCGTCGATCTTGTCGGCCAACGCCTGACGCGTCTCCTCCGAAGGCGACCCGGTGAATTCCTGCAGGGCGGCCTGCAGGTTCTCGAAGTCGCTGATATTTTCGATCGTGGCGCGCGTCACGGTCATATGACCGTTCAGAATATTGGCCGTGTGATAGCCCACCAGGCCGACGCCAGCGATGAGAACCACCAGAGGCACCACGAAAATAAGGACTTTGGTGACAATCCTGCGGCCTTGCAAAAGACGATCAATGAAAAACATGCGGCGCCTCAACGGGATTATAAAAATCTCCAGCGAAGGCGGGATCGTCATTCCTGCTGCGCTGCGGTAGGTGCTTCTGCCTCATGCAAAACCGCAGAGAGCCTCGGGAAATAAGATTGAATAAGCATTAATCTCCGACCTAAAAGCCTTTGCATCGGCAAAAAATATGCAACCGCTGTATCATTCCGCGACCACAGCGCGAAAAATTACGTCGATAGATGACAGATCTCCCGCAATGCACAATGGAATTTGACTGCCGCTCAACTGATTTCAACTTCGGCCGAAACACAGCCGATTCCAATTTGCTGAAAACGGCGCTAATCCAGATGGGTATATCGGGGGACTCATCTTTCTCATGCAACTGACCAAGAACACGCAGGGCGCGCTCTTCATGGCGGCCTCCATGGCCGGCTTCTCCTGCAGCGATGCGCTGTCCAAGACGGTCATCGCCACGATGAATGCAGGCGAGATCATCTTCATCCGCGGCTTGTTCACGAGTTTTTTCGTCTACCTGCTCGCTCGGCGAATGGGTGGCCTGCGCAATTGGCGCGTCATCCTGCAGCCGATGATTGCATTGCGCATCGCCTGCGAAGCTCTGGCGGCAGCAACCTACATCACCGCTCTTGGAATGATGCCGATCGCCAATGCCTCCGCTATCCAGCAGGCTGTTCCGCTTGCCGTGACGCTTGGCGCGATGATTTTCTTGAAGGAGCCAGTGGGATGGAGGCGATGGACGGCCATCGCCGTCGGCTTCGTCGGCGTGCTGATCATCATCAGGCCCGGCCGGGACGGATTCACGACGGCTGCCCTCCTTGCAATCGCCTGCATGTTTGCGACCGCCGCCCGCGATCTGGCGACACGCTGTATTGACAAGAATGTGCCGTCACTGATGGTCACGCTCTGCACCGCTATTTCCATTTCCATATTCGGAGCATTGTGCATCATCCCCTTCGGCGGCTGGCAGCCGGTGAGCACGACATCGCTGCTGCAGATCCTGCTGGCCTCCGTTCTGGTGCTGATCGGCTACCAGGGCGTCATATTGGCCATGCGCACCGGCGAAATCTCTTTCGTCGCGCCGTTCCGTTATCTCAGTCTCATCTGGTCGGCCCTGCTCGGATTGATCGCCTTCGGCGAAGTGCCGGACGGATGGTCTGTCTTCGGCGCGACGATTGTCATCGCCTCCGGTATCTATACTTTCTATCGCGAAAGCAAACGGCGGGCGGCGGAACCCATCGCGCAGGAATCAGAACCCCGCGTTCCCGCCTAAGGTCGCAATCATGTCCGACTTCATCTCCAACCCGGAAGATATTCCCGTCGTTCTGCTTGCCGGCGGCCGCTCCAGCCGCATGGGCGCGAATAAGGCCTTTGCACTACTCGCCGGCGAAAGCTTGCTCGTTCGTATCGCGTCGAAGATCGGGCAGCGGCAACGCAAACCGATCGCACTGAATGCGGATGCCGATTGGCCTGACGCCATAGGGATGCGGCTCATTCCGGACAGAATTCCCGGTAAGATAGGGCCGCTTGCAGGTGTGCTCACCGCGCTGCAGGACGCGCTATTGCGCTACCCTGAGGTCTCGCATATCGCTACCATCCCCATAGACAGCCCTTTCTTTCCTTCCGACCTTGTCCAGCGCCTTGCCGATGTCCTTCATGGCCCCGACGAGATTGCCATTGCCGCATCCCTTGGTCAGGATCATCCTGTTTTCGGTCTCTGGCCCGTTTCCGCAGCCGCAGATCTGGAACAATGGATCGCTTCCGACGAAAAGCGGCGCGTGAGAGATTTCCTCGCCAGGCATAAGGTGTGGCGGGTGAAGTTTCCCACGGTCGAAACGGCAATCGGGCCTCTCGACCCCTTCTTCAACATCAATACACCAGCCGATCTCGCCGAAGCGGAGACATGGCTGGCAGCTTTGGAACGCACATCATGACGAAATCTCGGCCCAAGATCTTCGGCATCGCCGGCTGGAAGAATTCCGGCAAGACGGGGCTTGCCGTGAGGCTGGTCACGGAATTCACCCGGCGCGGCTATCGCATCTCGACCATCAAGCATGCGCATCATGATTTCGATATCGACAAGGTGGGCGCCGACAGTTTTCGTCATCGCGAGGCCGGCGCGCATGAAGTCACCATCGTTTCAGGCACGCGCTATGCCATCATGCACGAATTGCGCGGCGCCCCCGAACCGAGCTTCGAAGAAATACTGGCACGTCTCGCCCCTTGCGACCTTGTTTTGATCGAGGGTTACAAGCGCGAACCCATTCCGAAGATCGAGGCGCGCCGGCTGGAAGCGGCAAAGCGCGAACCGCTCGCGCCGCAGGACCCTCACATCGTCGCCATCGCTGCCGATCATCCAGTTGAAGACGCCGGTTCGCTCGCCGTTTTCAACCTCGACGACACGGTTGCCATCACCGATTTCATCGCTGCAAAAGTAGGTCTCGACGACCATCCGAAATGAGAAAGGCCGCCGGTTTCCCGACGGCCCTGCCCTTAATGTGGTCTGATATTTACTGGTTGGACGCGACCGGGCGCACCAGCGGCGTGATGCGGCGAATGGTGACGCGGCGGTTTTCCTGCGACGGGCCGAGCGTATTCACCTTGAGATACTGCTCGCCATAGCCCTGGGTGACCAGGTTTTCGGCAGGAATGCCGTAGACATCCGTCAGCACGTTGGCGACCGATTCCGCGCGTTGGTCCGACAGGATCAGATTGCTCTGGGCCGAACCCACGGCATCCGTATGCCCCTCGATCAGGAAGGTTTCTGTCGGATCGCGCTTGATGATCTTCGACATGCCATCGGCGACACCGCGAAGGGTGCTCGCCTGCGACATCGGAATTTCGGCGCTGCCCGTTGCGAAGGTGATCGTGTCGAGGTCGATACGGCGGATCTTGTCTCGGATACGAGCCGAATAGCGGACTTCGTTGACCGAATAGATACGCTCGACCGGCTCGACCGGCGGCTCGCGCAGGAAGTCGTAATAGTCGGCATTGCGATTCGATGCCGTATCGATGATGTACTGGCTCAGCGGAATGAGCAGGCGCATCGGCGGCAGATCTTCACCCGGATCGCGGTAGTAGTCGTCATTGTCAGGACGATTTTCCAGTTCCGGCGAGTAGAACAGCACATATTCGCGACCGCTGGAGTCAATGCGCGAGCGCTGGATGATGTCGCCGTAGCGGTTGCGGATCGTCACGACGCGATCGCCGTCGGGCTGATCGATCGTCTCGCGATAGCGGTCACGCGGCAGTTGTTCGTAGACCGGCCGCTCGCCGCCTCGAATGAAGCGCTCGCTATCATCGTGGCGAACGACATAGGTGTTGTCGACATTCACGATGGTCCGGTTATCCTGATTGATGATGGTCTGGACCGTCGTTCCCTGCGGCGGCACGAAATCCGGCCGACGATCGATGCGGCGACCCTGCTCGCTGGTCACGGCTTCCATTTTGACTGGAGGTTGCGGCTGACCGCCGGCTGCCGCGCGCTGCGCCTCGGCGTCAGAAGTCGGCGGCTTGGTGTAAGCGGCCGGCGGCTGTTGAGCCGGGGCATTCTGAGCCTGCCCGTTCGGTTGGACCTGTCCCGCCTGTCCGCGACCACCCTGCGCACCCGGAGCACCGGGATTTTGACCATTGTTCAGGTGATCGCCCCGACGAACCGCCCCCTTCTGGCTGTCGAGAACCGCGCTGCCGTTTTCGACCGGTAGGATGACCGGGCCGTTGGCGGAAGCCGGGTTCTCGGCGATCTTCTTGCGGCGTTCCAGTTCCTGCGGCGAAACCTGCTCGGCCGGAGGTACCTGGATTTCGCCGGCCTGCTGAGCATTGCCATTGGCGGCAGGAGGCGTTGCGCCGCCCTGTGCCGGCGTCGCGGCGCCATTGGCCGGCTGCTGCTTGCCGGGCTGCGGCGTTGCCGGGTTACCAGCCTGTGCGGGTTGTCCCTGCGGCGTGCCCTGTTGGGCTGGCTGCTGCGGATTGGTGGTGGGCTGCTCGCCCGGCTGCTGATTTAGCGGCTGTTTGCCGTGAGTTTTATCGCCACCCTGCTTCTGCCCCTGCTGGGAGCCAGGAGTCGCCGGCGTCCCGGGCTGGGTTTCAGGCTGTGCCTGCGTTCCCGGCTGTGCCTTGTGTCTCTGAGCGGGTTCACCGGCGGGCGCCGGCTGCTGCTCGGCGGGTTGCTTTGCCGGCGCCTCGGTCTGACCTTGCGGCTTAGGATGGGCGTTCTGTTCGGGCTGTGCCTGCTTTCCAGGCTGGGCCTCCTGATTCGGCTGTTCGCTGGCGGCGGGAGCTTGCTTCTCGGCCGGCGCCGGTTGCTGTGCCTTCGCACCAGGCTTAGCCTTCGGCGGCTGGGCTTCCGGCTGCGCTTCCGTAGCTGGCTGCTGCTCTACCTTCGGCTGCGGCGCTTCGGCCGGCTGCTTGGCTTCAGGCTGCTTGGCCTTCGACTTCGGCTGCGGTGCTTCTGGCTCTGCCTGGGGAGCGACTGCCTTAGGCTGCGGTTTAGCTTCGGGCTGTGCCTGAGGCTGCTGTTCGGCCGGTTGCTGTCGCTGCTTCTTCGGTTCGGGCGGAGCCTCTGCGGCCGGCTGCTGCTTCTGCGGCTTCGGCTGCTCCTGCTCCGCGGGCTGCTGGTGTTCGGCCTTCGGCGGCTGGGCTTCCGGCTGTTGCTGCTTCGGCGCCTTCTGCTGCGGCTCGCCTTCTGGCTCGGCCTGCTTCATCTGGTGCTGCTGCTCGCCGCCACCTTGATGCTTCTGCCCCTCTCCACCTTCAGCTGGCTTCTTGTGCTTGAGCTGCTCTTCATCCGGCTGAGCTGCAGGCGCCTCCTGTTGGGCTACCTCGAAACTTGCGTCTGCAGCAGTCGCGGCTACGTCGACGATGCCATTGCTAGGCGGTGCGACGGGCTGTTCACGAAGGGCCGCGGCCGCTGCCGGCTCGAAGGCGAGCGATAGCGAAAGCAGCGGAAACGCGGCGCTGGCAAATAGTCTGGATCGCTTTCCCATAGGGGTCTCCTCTTATGATCTTTGTCCGCCGAATTGCGAATCTCAGCGGCAAGGCGATTGCCTCAGGAACCCGGCCAATTTTCGGTTCTCATGAGGCTGAATCGCGGCAAGCCGCTATATGTTCCCGCACTATTAGGTTGCCGCAATTAACCCTGGCTGAACGCAGCGGATGGTTTTCGTTCAGATTTCCCTGTGGCGGGCTTGCATTGCGACGGCATTGCGCAAAGGCAGATTGCCTTCGTAATTCCAGTTGCATTTTCCAGAAAAAAAGTACGAATATCGCCGCAAGGCGGGCCACTGGCCCGCTCCACTCGAGCCGTCTGCCAAAAACAATAATCGGCTGCCGGCCACCAACAGAGAGGGTCAATATGCGCATCTCCACTCGTCTTCTTGCCGCCGCGTCCTTCGCCGCAATGTCGCTCGTCGCCGGTGCGGCACTTGCCGACGGCGACACGATCGTCTTCGGCACGGACGCGACCTACCCGCCTTTCGAATCGCTTGACGCCGGCGGCAAGTTCATCGGCTTCGACATCGATATAACCAATGCGCTTTGCGATCAGATGAAGGTCAAGTGCACCTTCGTGAACCAGGATTTCGACGGCATCATTCCGGCCCTGCAGGCCAAGAAGTTCGACGCGATCATCTCGTCCATGTCGATCACGCCCGAGCGCGAGAAGATCGTCGACTTCACCAACAAGATCTACAACACGCCGCCGGCAATCGCTGTTCCGAAGGACTCCGCGCTCAAGGAAGCGACCGACGAAGCCCTGAAGGGCAAGACGATCGGCGCACAGTCCTCCACGACCCATGCCAACTATGCGTCTGCCCACCTGAAGGATGCCGAACTCAAGCTCTATCCGTCGGCCGATGAATACAAGCTCGACCTCAGCAACGGCCGCATCGATGCAGCCATCGATGACGTCGTCGTGCTGTCCGAATGGGTGAAGTCCGATGCAGGTAATTGCTGCAAGATGCTCGGCACGCTGAAAAGCGACCCGGTCATCAACGGCGTCGGTGCGGGCATTGCCATCCGCAAGGGCGATACAGCCCTCAAGGATAAGCTGAACGCCGCGATCGCCGCGATCCGCGCCGACGGCACCTACAAGAAGATCCAGGACAAGTATTTCGATTTCGACGTCTACGGCGACTGATCGCCCGTCGATTCCCTGGGAAAAGACGACGGCGGAAGCTTGCCCTTCCGCCGTTTTTGTTTGACAACGAGAAGAATATAAGCAGAAACGCGGCAAAAGCCGCTAGGGGAAATACAGCATGAGCGGATTGTTTTCCGCCCTTGGTTCCTTGTGGACCTGGTTGAGTACGATTTTTGACCCGTTATGTGGTCCGGCCGGACTGTTCACTCTGTTCGGTCAGAATACGATGCTCGCCTGCGGTGACACAGGATGGGGCGATGAGCTTGCCGGCGGGTTGAAGATTACCATCACCGTTTCGGTTCTAACGCTGCCGCTTGGCATCGTCATCGGCTTCTTTGTGGCGCTCGCGCAGCAATCTGAAGAGAAATCGCTGCGGCTCGCCGCCGGTGTCTTCACGACGATTTTCCGTGGTCTGCCGGAGCTGCTGACGCTCTTCATCATCTACTATGGCATGCAGATCCTCCTGCAGTCCGTGCTCGCGAAATTCGGTTATGACGGACCCGTTGAGATCAATGCCTTCGCGGCCGGCATGGTGGCGCTGGCAATCGTCTTTTCCGCCTATTGCTCGGAAGTCCTCCTCTCTGCCTTCAAGGCCATTCCCAAAGGCCAGTATGAGGCAGGCGATTCCCTTGGATTCCACAGGGCCCGAACCATGCGGCTTATCATCGTGCCGCAACTCGTGCGCATTTCCTTGCCAAATCTCGGGAACCTCTGGATGAACCTGCTGAAGGATACGTCTTACGTGTCCATCATCGGTCTCGCCGACATCATCAGGCAGACAGGGATCGCCGTCCGTGCCACCAAGGCGCCCTTCACCTTCTATTCCATCGCCTGCCTGTTTTATCTGACGCTGGCCGTCATCTCTTCCGTCGGCCTCTTCTATCTCGATCGATGGGCTAAACGTGCGGAGGTCCATCGATGAGCCATGCTGAAGTTCTGATCGCCGCGCAGCCGGCACCGCCGAAGACGATCAAGAAGCTGTCCAAGGCGCGGATCGCCGGCTATTTCTTTCTGACCCTCTGGGCCATTCTCGGTATTTCGCTGCTGGCAATGATTATAACCGGCTGGGATGTTGACAAGCTCGAAACCTATGGGCCACGGCTGCTTCACGGCCTCTGGATCACGGTCAAGCTGGTCGCCACATCCTTTATTCTCGGCGCGATTCTCTCGATACCGCTGGCCTTTGCCCGAATGTCGAGCAACAAGATCCTGAGCACGCTGACCTATTGCTATGTCTATCTGTTTCGCGGCACGCCGCTGCTGGCCCAGATTTTCATGGTCTATTACGGTTTCCCGAGCTTTCGCTGGTTCTTCGAGGATATCGGCCTCTGGTGGTTCTTCAAGGATCCCTTCTATTGCGGCGTCTTCGCCATGACGCTGAACACGGCGGCCTATCAGACGGAAATCGTCCGGGGCGCCATTCAGAGCGTGCCGAAGGGCCAGCGGGAAGCGGCCAGCGCGCTTGGTATCCATACCTGGATCGCCTTCCGCAAGATCATCATTCCACAAGCGCTCATCGTGGCGCTGCGTCCTTACGGCAACGAGATCATCCTGCTGATCAAGAGTTCGGCAACCGTCTCCATTATTACGGTCTTCGACCTGATGGGCGAAACACGCTATGCCTTCTCGCGGACCTACGACTACCAGATCTACCTCTGGGCAGCGATCTTCTATCTCGTGATCGTCGAACTCATGCGAAACGGCTGGGCGCGGATGGAAGGCGGGCTGACACGGCATCTCAAGCGCTGATCTCATAAAAGGCGGCGTTCGAAGCGCCGCCGTGGCAGCACTCTCGCATTGTTGCTGCTAGTGCATTGATTTCTGTGAATAAATTTCCTTCATGACATTTTTGTAAAGCTTGAGTTTACCATCTGCTGTTTCCATATTTGAGTGATCATGAGTCACGACAAGAATGGGAACGGAAAGAGAAAGCTCATGCATAACGACATGCAAAAGCAGTTGCACGGTTATGGGTTGACTACGGCGCAGATCTTCTACCGCCTGCCCGATCATCCGCAAATCCTCCAGACCTATATCTGGCAGGATTATGATCTCGCCCCGAACTTCCCGGAAATGCGCGGCTTCCTGAAATTCTGGCAGGAAACGCTGGATGGCCCACTGCATTCCGTGCGCTATGTCCATCGCAAGCTGATTTCAGCGACCGAATGGCGAGCTGTGAAGGGCGAATTCATCCTGCACTAGCCGCGTTGAGCCTTTGGCACACCGGTGCGCCGATTGGGCGAGACGGCAAGCATTGCAAAAGCCGATCAAGCGCCTTAATGCCTGCGTGACGAATGGAAGGGCTGTCACTCATGGCAAAGAAGAAGATCGACGAAGACGCGCTTGCGGAAGCCTATAACCGGGCACTGGAACTGGAGAAGGCGGGCGATATCGACGCCGCCGTTCAGGCCTATGAGAAGGTGCTGGCCCTAGACCCTGAAGACCACGGCGGCGCGGCCGTCCGCATTGCCTCCATGGGCCGCGGCGAGACGCCGGTGAAGGCGCCGGACGCCTATGTCGAGACGCTCTTCGATCAGCATGCCGAAGTTTTCGAGGATGTGCTGGTGGAGCAGCTCGGCTACCATGTTCCGGTCCTCGTTCGCCAGCGCCTGCAAGCCCTCGGCCTCGGCCCCTTCAAGCGCATGCTCGACCTCGGCTGCGGCACGGGCCTGACGGGCGGTACTCTGCGCGATATCGTCGAGGATATCACCGGGATCGACATTTCCGAGAACATGGTCGAAGTCGCCCATGAGAAGGACATCTACGAGACACTCTTCGTCGCCGAAGTCGAGGATTTCCTCGACGACAACGATGAGGATGCCTTCGATCTCATCACCGCGACGGATGTCCTGCCCTATCTCGGCGCGCTGGAGCCTCTCTTCTTCGGCACAGCCGAAAACATGACGCCAGGCGGCCTCTTCATCTTCTCTTCGGAAACCCTGCCTGAGGCGGTCATGGCCGGACGCCCCTATATGGTCGGCCCGCATCAGCGCTTCGCCCATTCCGAAGCCTATGTGCGCGAGCGGCTGACTGCGACCGGCTTCGAACTCGTCGAAATCACCGACATCAACGTCCGCATGGAAGATGGCCAGCCGACGCCGGGTCATCTGGTCATCGCCCGTCGTCTCGCCGATTGAGGCGAAATACATCACATCGAAAATAGTTACTCATTTGGATAACTATTTCCTTGCGCGGCAACCGGCGAGCTGATACTTAGCCATTCTGGTAAGTATCAGCTCGAACCTTGATATCAGAAAGGTCGCCGCATGTCCCTTATTCTCTACCAGCATCCCCTCGCCTCGTTCTGCCACAAGGTGTTGATGGCGCTCTATGAAAACGGGACGCCATTCAAAAGCCGTATCATCGATCTCGGCAATGCGGAATCGCGCGCCTCGCTTGTGCGCCTCTGGCCTCTCGCCAAGTTTCCAGTCCTGCGCGATGAAGCACTCGACAGCACCGTTCCCGAGACCAGTATCATCATCGAATATCTCGACCGGCATTATCCCGGCGGAACGCAGCTGTTGCCGACCGAACTTTCGGATGCCCTGTGCGTCAGGCTCTGGGATCGCTTTTTCGACCTGTATGTGCAGGAGCCGATGCAAGCGATTGTCGCCGACGTGCGCCGGGCGGAACAGGACCAACGCCCGCAAAGCGTCGCCGAAGCCGAGACCTTGCTGCGCACTGCTTATGGCATGATCGAAAAACAGCTGGACGGAAAAACTTGGATCACCGGAGACAATGTGACCATGGCGGATTGCGCCGCCGCACCGGCCCTATTTTACGCCCAAACGCTCGTTCCCTTCGGCGAGGAGCATGGCCGGCTGAAGGCCTATTATCGGCGCCTCCTTGAGCGCCCCTCCTTCGCCCGCGTCCTGCAGGAAGCAATGCCTTATTTCCATATGTACCCATATAGCGACAAGCTGCCGGCGCCGTTCCGGCCGGGAAAACCGAATGCTTGAGGAAACACAGGCGCTCGACCGCATGTTCCAAGCCCTCTCCGACCAGAGCCGGCGCGGCATGATCGACCGGCTCGGACGTGGACCGGCCTCAGTCACGGAACTGGCACAGCCGCTCGACATGGCACTGCCAACTGTGATGAAACATCTGCAGGTGCTTGAGGCGAGCGGACTGGTGCTGTCGCAAAAGGCCGGACGAGTGCGCACCTATCACCTGCGCAAGGAAGCGCTGGCAGCCATCGAGCGCTGGATCGCCGAGCGCAAGGCATCCTGGAACCGGGCCTTCGACCGGCTCGACCTCTTTCTCGCTGATACATCGACGGAGACGACGGACGAATGAGCATAAGATCCACAGATCATACGACGATCACCATAGAGCGTCATTTCAAAGCACCCCTGCCCAAGGTCTTCGATGCCTGGGCAATACCGGAGCAGAAGCAGCAATGGTTCGGCTGTCATGATGATTGGAAGCAGCTGGAGTTCCAGCTAGATTTCCGTGCCGGCGGCAGCGAAAGCAATCGCGTCGCCTCAACCGAGGGCGTCATTCATGCCTATCAGGCGCGCTATATCGACGTCGTCCAGAACGAGCGTTTCATCTATGCCTTCGACATGATGCTCGGCGACGTCAGAATCTCCGTATCGCTGGCAACAGCCAGCTTCGCCCCCGAGCCCGGTGGCACGAAAATGACCTTCGTCGAACAGGTCGTGTTCCTCGACGGCTACAGCGACAACGGCTCGCGGCTGATGGGTACGGAAATCGGCTTCGACAACCTCAAGCTCTATGTCGAGGGAGACGATAGCAGGCCGAACTAAAGCTATTCCAGGAAAAGTGCGTAGCGGTTTTCTGTCCGGAATTGCGTAAAAACAAAGAGCTAGAGCGTTTTCGCGATTAAGAAAAGCGGAAAAGCTCTAACCCCGTGCATCACCGAGGATTGCCGCCAGCAGCTGCCCTTCGAGCTCTGCGAGCGCCGGATTGCCATGGCGGCGCGGATGCGGATAGGGAATGGCAAGATCGAGCACGATCCTGCCCTCGTCCAGCACCACGACCCGATCAGCCAGATGCACGGCTTCGCTGACATCGTGAGTCACGAGCACAGCGGTAAAGCCGAGTTCACGCCAGACGCGGTTCAGCAGTTCCTGCATGCTGATGCGGGTCAAAGCATCCAGTGCACCGAGCGGTTCATCGAGGGCAAGGATACCGGGTTTGCTGACGAGCGCTCGGGCCAGCGCCACGCGCTGCTTCTGCCCGCCGGAAAGGCTGGACGGCCATTCGCCGGCTTTCTCGGCAAGCTGCACCTCGGAAAGAACGGATGCCGTCTCCTTGCGCGAGATATCCTGCGGCACACCCTCGCCCAGGCCCACCGCAACATTGTCCGCGACCGAAAGCCAGGGCAGCAGCCGCGGCTCCTGAAAGACGATGCGGGTATTGGGCTGTGTGTCACCGCCATCGACCGCTTCGAAGCGCAAATGGCCGGCGCTCGGCTCTTCCAGCCCCATCAGAATGCGCAGCAACGTGCTCTTCCCACAGCCGCTTTTACCGATGACGGCGACGAATTGGCCGGCGGGAATATCAAGATCGATGCCACGCAGGACGCGGTTGTTGCCGAAACTCTTCTCCAGACCCTTGATATGGATGGCTGCAGCGCCCGTAACCTGCGAGGCGACATTTTTATCTTCCGCCCGTGGGCGATCGAGTGTGTTGACGCTCATCGGAAGCTCCTCAATTCTGATAGGCCGGATTCCAACGCAAGGCCCTTCGCTCGATTGCCCGCGCAACGACATCGGCGAGCTTGCCGAGGATCGCGTAGATGACCAGCGTCAGCACCACGACATCGGTCATGCCGAACTCGCGGGCATTGTTGGCCATATATCCGATGCCTGACGATGCGGCGATCGATTCAGCGACGATCAACGTCAGCCACATGATGCCGAGAGCAAAGCGCAAGCCGACGAGAATGGACGGAAGTGCGCCGGGGAAGATGACCTTCCGGAACAGCGTCCAGTTGCTCATGCCGTAGACCCGTCCCATCTCGATCAGCCCGCGATCGACATTGCGCACGCCGTGGTAGGTGTTGAGATAGATCGGGAAAAGCACGCCGAGCGCCGTCAGGAACAGCTTGGATTCCTCGCCGATCCCGAACCAGAGAATGACGAGCGGCACCATGGCGAGATGCGGAATGGTGCGCAGCATCTGCAACGTCGTATCGGTCAATTGCTCCGACAGCCGTGACACGCCGTTGGCGATACCGAGCAGGAAGCCGATCGAGCCGCCGACCAGCAGGCCAGCAAAGGCGCGGCCGGCGCTGACGAGGATATTGTTCGGCAGTTGCCCGGAGATCGTGGTTTGCCAGAAGGCGACCACGACTGCCGCCGGCGACGGCATAATGCGGTTGGAGATCCATCCAAGCGACGAACCCAGCTGCCATGCCGCGATGACGACAACAGGAAGCAGGAAGGGCAGGAATCTCTGGAACGAGATGCCTTGCCGCGCGACCCTGGTCTGGCGCGTGCGTCGTTCCGAGGCCACGCGGGCGAAGGACGTGTCGAATGCCGACATGGGAATCTCCCTTTGATCTGGCGTTACGAGCCGGACACGACCTTGAGATTGCCGCCATGGCTGCCGCCCGCGAAAATCTGCTTTGCGCCGAACTCGTTGCGGAACCCGGCGCGCTGCTCGTCACGCTTCAATCCTAGCTCGGGGAAGAGCAGCTCGGCCACACGATAGGCTTCCTCCAGATGCGGATAGCCGGAGCCGATCACGGTTTCGATGCCGAGCTCCTGATATTCCCGCAACCTTGCAGCCACCGTCTTCGGCGATCCCACAAGCGCCGTACCCGCTCCGGCGCGCACCAGGCCGACACCGGCCCAGAGGTTCGGCGAAACTTCGAGCTTGTCGCGGCGACCGCCATGCAGCGCGGCCATGCGCTTCTGGCCAACGGAATCGGACTGATTGACGAATTGCTCCTGCGCTTCGCGGATTGTCTCGTCGTCGAGCTTCGAAATCAGCTTGTCGGCCGCAGCCCATGCCTCTTCGTCCGTCTCGCGAACAATGAAATGCAGGCGGATACCGAAGCTGACCTCACGTCCGCGCTTGGCAGCTGCGGCGCGAACCTTTGCGATTTTCTCTGCGACCAGCGCTGGCGGCTCACCCCAGGTCAGGTACTTATCGACGCGACCGACGGAGAATTCGATACCCGCATCCGACGATCCGCCGAAATAGAGCGGCGGGCGCGGTGCCTGCACCGGCGGCAGGCCGAGCCGCGCATTCGTCGCCTTGATATATTTTCCTTCGAAGGTGGACGACCCCGTCTCCAACAGCTCCTCCCAGACATGGAAGAATTCATCGGCATGGGCGTAGCGTTCGTCATGCTCGAGGTGAATACCGTCACCGGCGAGCTCTGCCGGGCTGCCGCCAACGACGATGTTGAGCAATACGCGGCCGTTTGAAACGCGATCAAGCGTCGAGGCGAGACGGGCGTAATAGGCGGGCGAGGCCGTACCCGGGCGGATAGCGACCAGAAACTTAAGCTTCTGCGTATGCGCCGAGAGCGCCGCAGCCGTCACGAAGGATTCTTCACAGGAAACACCGGTCGGCAAAAGCACGCCCGTATAACCCAGCCGATCGACTGCCTGCGCGATCTGCTGGAGATAGCCGATCTCCGGGCCGCGGTTGAGATCGGCCGTACCCAGATAGGTGCCGTCACCGGAGGTCGGGATGAACCAGAGAAAATCGATGGGGTTTGCGGTCGCGGTCATGAAGCTTTCCTGCTTTCTGGATGCGCGTGGTCGGGAGCCACCTCCCGATGTTCGATCCGGATAATGGCATAGACTATCGATTACATCGACAATATGGATTTTCTAATTGTCGGCGTTTGACGAAATATTTTGCCCATAAAGTCCACGCCCGTAGTGTGACGGGCACAGACGATATCCATGGGTCTGGTCAGCCTCAGCTCGCCTTTGGTCGCCAGACGATGTCCGTGACATTGAGCTTCTTCGGAACGATGCCAAGATTATAGAACTCGTCAGCCAGCCCTTGCTGATAGGCGATCGCCGCATCCGTAATGGTGGAGACGCCGCCAAGATTTGCACCCGGACGCGTCAGTGTCACCCGCGTCACCTCAGCCGGGACACCGGTGATTTCGGACAGGGCCTTAACGGTGCCGTCCAGATTCGATTGCGCCGCGGCCCCGACCTTGGCCAATTCATCGATGACATCGATGATGACCTGCGGGTTGCGCTTGGCGAAATCGCCATTTGCCAGGAAATAGCTGAAGGAATCGACGATGCCCCGCGCCGTCGCCAGGATGCGCGTATCCGGATCAGCCTCTGCAATGGCAAGATAGGGATCCCAGATCGACCAGGCGTCGATCGCGCCCGTCTTGAACGCAGCGGACGCATCCGGCGGTGCGAGATCGAGCGGCTGGATATCGGTGATCGTCAGCCCACCTTTACGAAGCGCCTTAACGGTGACGTTGTGGGCGCTGGAGCCACGCTTGAAGGCAACCTTCTTTCCCTTGAGGTCGGCAAGCGTCTGGATCGGCGAATCCTTGCGCACGAGAATGGCGGAGCTTTCGGGACTGCCGGTATAAAGGCCGACATAGAGCAGATTGCCATTGGCAGCCTGCGCAAACAGCGGCGGCACGTCGCCCGTGGCGCCGAAATCGAGAGCACCGGCGCCGAGAGCTTCCAGCAGCGGCGGCCCGGATGTGAATTCCGACCATTCCACGGATATGCCGCGATCGGAAAGCCGCTTCTCCAATGCCCCTTGACGCTTCGCCAATGCCAATACGCCGTTCTTCTGCCAGCCGATCCGAAGCGTCGTCGCCGCGGCCGCGCGTGACTGTCGAGCGGAAGGCAAAGCGAAAGCAGCCGCCGTCGCACCGAGAAGGCCGAGTGTCTGTCTGCGCGAAATCATCGAAGATCCCTTTTCATGTGGCCCCGGCGCTTCCGCGGCCATCGGCTCGTTGTCGATAGCCTAAGATCGCAAATCCATAGATTATATCGACAAAGGAAATTATGAAGATTCGCAACAGCAGCGAAATTCCATTCCAATAAATGAATAAAACGGAAATCAGATTTCAAATCACATGCCATGGTGACAAGTTGGCCGACAAATCGGTCTTTCGTCTCCCTGGCCTTTCGGCTAAGCCTTCGAAACAAATTCGGTCACGGAGTTATGAAATGGCAAAGGTCTCGTTCATCGGCATGGGCGTCATGGGCTATCCCATGGCCGGGCATTTGAAGGTCAAAGGCGGGCATGATGTCACCGTCTATAACCGCACCACCGCCAAGGCAGAGGCATGGGCCAAGCAATATGACGGCAAATTCGCCCCTACTCCGGCCGAAGCCGCTGCAGGCGCCGATTTCGTCTTCACCTGCGTCGGCAATGATGACGACCTGCGCTCGGTGACGACGGGTGAAAACGGCGTCCTTTCAACAATGAAGGCGGGTTCTATTCTTATCGACAACACCACCGCAAGCGCCGAAGTCGCTCGCGAGCTCTATGCCGCCGCCGGGGAAAAGGGCGTCGACTTCATCGACGCCCCGGTTTCCGGTGGACAGGCAGGCGCGGAAAACGGCGTGCTGACCGTCATGTGCGGCGGCGATGAAGCTGTATTCGAAAAAGCCCGCCCCGTCATCGACGCCTATGCGCGCATGGTCGGTCTGATGGGGCCGGTCGGCGCGGGACAGCTGACCAAGATGATCAACCAAATCTGCATTGCCGGCATCGTCCAGGGCCTAGCCGAAGGCATACACTTCGGCAAGCAGGCGGGGCTCGATATCGAGAAGGTCGTTGAGGTCATTTCCAAGGGAGCTGCGGGTTCCTGGCAGATGGAAAACCGCCACAAGACCATGAATTCAGGCAAATATGATTTCGGTTTTGCAGTGGACTGGATGCGCAAGGATCTCGGCATTGTGCTGGAGGAAGCCCGCCGCAACCAAGCCAAACTGCCGCTCACCGCCCTCGTCGACCAGTTCTACGGCGACGTCCAGGCGATGGGAGGAAATCGCTGGGACACCTCCTCGCTGCTCGCGCGCCTGGACAAGAAGTAAAAGGCTGCCGGGAAATCAACAGCTTCTGCTGAGCGCCTCATGAGAGCGGCGCTCAGTCTATGTCAGTCCTCGTTGGACTTGGCATTTTCCAGCAGCATGTAGTCAAGCGGCAGTTCCGTCGAATACTTGATCTGCTCCATCGCGAAAGCCGAGGAGACATCGCGGATTTCGATCTTGGCGATCATGCGCTTGTAGAAGGCATCATAGGCGGCGATATCCGGAACGACGACACGCAGCAGATAGTCGACATCGCCGCTCATACGATAGAATTCGACCACTTCCGGGAAATCGGCGATCACTTCCGAAAAGCGTTTCAGCCATTCGATGGAGTGGCTGTTGGTGCGGATGGACACGAAAACCGTGACCTTCGTGTTGACCTTCTCGGGGTCGAGCAAGGCCACGCGACGGCGAATGACGCCATCCTCTTCCATCTTCTGAATACGGCGCCAGCAGGGCGTCGTCGAGAGACCGACCTTCTTGGCAAGATCGGCTACGGCCAGAGTGGAATCCTCCTGCAGCAGGCGCAGGATTTTGCGGTCAAGACGGTCCATTTAAAGCATCCCTTCGAATTATATTCTCTCTATAGCGTATTTTTAGCGATAGAAAAGAAACTTTTTCTCAAGGAAGCAGGGTTTTCACACGTTGTTGCAAAACGGGAAGCAACTCGACCTCGAACCACGGGTTACGTTTCAGCCAGCCGCTGTTGCGCCAACTTGGATGCGGTAATGGCAGGATGGACGGCGACCGGTTGGTTAGAAGGTAACGCCGCCACTGCGCGACCGTCTCGGTCATCGATCCCATGCGCTCCGACCCAAGATGCCAAGCCTGCGCATATTGACCGATCGTCAGGATCAATTCGATCTGCGGCATCGCATCCATCGCCCGTTGCCGCCACAATGGCGCGCATTCCTTACGCGGCGGCAGGTCGCTTCCCGCCTTGTCATAGCCCGGAAAGCAGAAACCCATGCCCATTATGGCGAAATGATCCGGATTGTAGAAACTCTCGCGATCTACGGCGAGCCACTGACGCAAACGATCACCCGAGGCATCGTTAAATGGCAGGCCGCTCTCGTGAACGCGCAATCCCGGGGCCTGCCCTGCGATGAGTATCCGCGCAGTCGACGATAGTGTCGCAACCGGACGCGGCTCATGCGGCAGGCGATCCGCCTCGCCCTTGGCCGGCGCATCCCGGCAGAGACGGCAGGCCGCGATCGCCGAACGCAGGATCTGCAATTCGCTCTCCTGCTTCATGGGGCGCTCCACCCGACAAGCCGGCGCAAACAGCCGAACCATCCGGCAATCGGATCATCGCTATTGTCATGCGCCATGCGCTCCTCGCGCCGATAGTCGCCAGGCTTCTCGAAATCGCTAGCCCAAAGCCCGGCTTTCGCCTGCCGTGCGCTCCGCTCCTCGCTGGCATAAGCACCATAGGAAATCGCCATGCCACTGCGCACCATCGCGGCGTTGATATCGACATCGCCGGTGACGCATGTCACCAGCAGGCGACCATAGCGATCCCTCTCCCGTCCCCGGCATTCGGGCGCTCCGGTTTTAATCATTGTGGCAAGCGCCTTGCGTGCTTCTTCGCCGCAGGCCCAATCTGCGCCATTGCGTTGGCAGCGCTGCCGATATTCGGGAGTATCGATACCTTTCAGCCTCAAGCGCTCGCCATTGGCGGAAAGCGTGTCGCCATCGATGACATAAAAGCTGCCATTTTGAACGATTTCCGGTCGATTGTTCATCTTCAACGCGAATAATGCAAGAATGGCAAGCAGCGCGAAAGTCACCACGCCGTCACGAAACAGGCGGCGTGACCGCATCACGTTGTTGCCTCCTTTAAGAATAAATCCTTGGCGAAGATGGCAAACAAATCATTTCGGCGCAGCATCTTCTTAAGATTTGAACGCTAGTGTGTAGCCTCAGGCAGGCCAAGTTTCAATGTAACCATGAGCACCGGCGTCAGCACATCGACAGATAAAAACATTGTCGACCGATCGCGCAGTCACCGTAACCGGGCTGTGTCGAAGGCCGTGCGGCAAACGCGCGAGCGCCTGCAAAGCGGCCATAGCCGCAATTTCGATCGCGAACTGATGATGATGCATATCGACACCTTGCGGCAGAGTGCGGCCGTCGTGCCGATCTTCGTCATCGTCGTTGCCGTTCTCGGCGTCTACCTGACGCATGATGCGGGCATTCTCTTCTGGACCATTCCGATCCTGACGGCCCATGCCATCAACATGCTGATCGGACGGCGCGCCAAGAAGCAGGAAATGTCGGCCGAAAGCGCCAGAAAGTGGCGACAGCTGCTCTTGCTGGGGCAATTGCTCGTGGGCTTCTGTTGGGCGCTCTTCGCGATGCAAAACTGTGCGACCTGCGGTGGCGACAGTTTCGCCTTCTACAAAGGGACGACGCTGCTTGCGGCGATCTGCATTACGGCCATGTCCAGCTTCATGCTGCCGCGGGCCGTTCCGTTTTCCTTCGCACCGGCGACCGTGGCGCTGGCCGTCGCCGCGATCCTCACGCGAAGGCCTTCCGACATCGCCCTCACCGCCGCCATTTCGGTTGCCGTGATATTCTTCAGCTTCATCACCAACCGCATGTATCAGTCGAACCTGAAGATCCTCTCTTTCCAATCGGAAAAGGACGATCTGATCGCGGAGCTCGAAGTCGCGAAATCGATGTCTGACGAGGCGCGCCGCCGTGCCGAGGAGGCAAACCTAGCCAAGTCGCGCTTTCTTGCTTCCATGTCGCATGAGCTTAGAACGCCGCTGAATGCGATCCTCGGCTTTTCCGAGGTCATGTCGGCGGAGGTCATGGGGCCGCTCAACAACCCGACCTATCGCGAATACACCAGTGACATCCATCGATCCGGCCAGCACCTGCTCAACCTGATCAACGAAATCCTCGATCTATCGCGCATCGAGGCCGGCAAATACGAACTGAACGAGGAAGCGATTTCCCTCCTCGATATTGCCGAGGATTGCATCGGCATGGTGCAGTTGCGCGCCCGCGCCAAGAACATTTCGATCTCATCGCAATTCGAAGCGCAGCTGCCTTCCGTCTGGGCCGATGAGAAATCGATGCGCCAAGTGATCCTCAACCTCCTGTCGAATGCGGTCAAATTCACGCCGCAAGGCGGCGAGATCAGCGTCAAGGTCGGCTGGACGGCTGGCGGAGGAGAATATGTAGCGATCAAGGACAACGGCCCGGGCATCCCCGAAGAGGAGATCCCGATTGTCCTGTCCGCCTTCGGCCAGGGCTCCATCGCCATCAAGAGCGCCGAACAGGGCACGGGCCTCGGACTGCCGATCGTACAGGCTATTCTCGCCAAGCATGACGGTCAGTTCATGCTGAAATCCAAGCTGCGGGAAGGCACGGAAGTCATCGCCATCCTGCCGCCCAAGCGCGTACTGCAAAGTCTGCCGGCGGTCGAGGATGCCCCACTCGCCGAGCGGCGCAAGAAGAGCTTCGCTTAAACAAAGCCCAAACGCTGATCGCTGGAGGACGGAAAACCGCTACGCACTTTTCCTGGAATTGCTTTTAGCGGAACAGCAGATGGCTGCCGATAACGTAAAGAAGGTAGATGCCGGACGCGACCAGCATGCACAGAACGGCAAACGAGCCGAGATCCTTGGCGTGCTTGCCGACGTTGGAAATCTCCGGCGAGATTCGGTCAATCACCTCTTCCACCGCCGTATTCATGGCTTCGACTGCGAAGACAGCGAGGAACAAGACCATCGCGATGACGATCTCACCGATGGTCGCACCGACGGCGATCAACAGGATCAGTCCCACTCCGGCAAAAAGGAGTTCCTGGCGAAAGGCCGATTCCTGCAACAGGCGCTGAAATCCGCCCCAGGAATAGCCGGCGGCGGCGAAAAAATGCCGAATCCCGGTCTCCTTATTGACCGCTGATTTTGAAAACTCAGCCATTCGCGCTCCGCCCGTATTGTCCCGGTTGCAATCTGGATGCCTTGCGAATACCGCCTCACCGTGGGCGAAGCAAGGCGACACGTCCTCGTCGCCTCAGAATTCATTGCAGATTTATGACGAAAAACCGATCATCTACAGGAAATTGAGCGGCGAAACGCTTATTTCAACGCCTCGCCGCCACATTTCAGTGCTTGTTCGTAACGCCAGCGCTTTCGAAGGTCGCCATGCCCGAATGGCAGGCAGCCGCAGCCTTGACGATGCCTGCCGCCAACGCGGCCCCCGTACCTTCGCCAAGTCGCATGCCGAGCGCCAGAAGCGGCGTCTTTCCGAGCTTTTCGATCGAACGGAGATGACCCGGCTCGGCCGAGACGTGTCCGATCAGGCAATGATCGAGGGCAGAGGGATTGGCAGCCTTGAGAATAGAGGCGGCGGCGGTCGCGACATAGCCGTCGATGATGACTGGGATACGTTCCATGCGCGCGGCAAGGATGGCGCCGGCCATGGCGGCGATCTCGCGGCCGCCAAGGCGGCGCAGGATTTCCAGCGGATCGGAGAGATGATCGCGATGGAGCGCCACCGCCTTCTCGACGGCAGCGATCTTACGCTTCAGCATCTCGCCTTCCGAGCCGGTGCCTGGGCCAACCCAGTCTTCGGCCTTGCCGCCATAGAGCGCGTAATGAATGGCCGCGGCGATCGTGGTATTGCCGATGCCCATTTCGCCGATACAGAGCAGGTCGGTACCGCCGGCAATCGCTTCCATGCCGAAGGCCATGGTGGCTGCGCAGTCGCGCTCGCTTAGCGCCGGCTCTTCGGTGATATCGCCGGTCGGAAAATCGAGCGCGAGGTCGAAGACCTTGAGGCCGAGATCATAGGCAACGCAGATCTGATTGATGGCCGCACCGCCGGCTGCGAAATTCTCCACCATCTGCTGGGTCACTGAAGGCGGAAATGGCGTAATTCCCTGCTTGGTGACGCCATGATTACCGGCAAAGATTGCCACCAGGGGCCGGGTCACGGCCGGCGGACGACCGGTCCAGGCGGCCAGCCAGAAAGCGATTTCCTCTAGTCTTCCAAGCGCGCCCGGCGGCTTGGTGAGCTGCGCATCACGTTCGCGCGCGGCCACGAGCGCCCGGGCATCCGGGCCTGGAAGGTCGCGCAGCAATGCGCGGAAATCGTCGAATGGGAGGCCGCTGACGCTCATGAATGCGTTCCTTGTCTTTTGGTCTCAAATCGGGTTCTTTGCGTGCGACTCTATTAGTCCTGGGAATCGGCGTGAACAACTCCAAAAGCGCCCGATGCTGTCGCGCGTATGGCGGGGAGAAGAAGAAATGCGGGAATATATGCGTGACATCGCACGCTCCGTCGCTTTCTTGAGCCGCATTCCCGTGCCGTCGTCCTTCTTCGAAGGCGACGACGGCAAGCTCTCGCGTGTTTCACGCGCTTTTCCTGTCTCCGGCCTGCTGATCGCCCTGCCCTCTGCACTGACCTTCAGCGTTCTGCTTGCCCTGAACGCCGATCCGTTGATGGCCGCATTGCTGGCGCTTGCCGTGCACACGCTCCTGACCGGCGCCCTCCATGAAGACGGGCTCAGCGACACGGCGGACGGATTGGGTGGTGGCAAGGACCGCGAACGCGCGCTCGAAATCATGAAGGACAGCCGTATCGGCACGTACGGGGCGGCAGCGTTGATACTGTCCTTCGGGTTGCGAGCGGCAGCACTTGCCGCCATCGCCCGGCATCTTTCGCCTGAGGACGCCGCTGTCGCAATCCTCGCTGCCGCCACCTTGAGCCGCGGTGCCATGGTCTGGCATTGGTACGCCCTGCCACCAGCCAAACCGGATGGGATCGCGGCATCGGCGGGCAAGCCGGATGGCGACGCCATGCAGCTGGCGCTGCTCGCGACACTTGGTCTTGCGATACTGCTCGTCGGTCCTGCCATGGGTGTTCCGGCGCTGGTTGGCTGCCTTCTTGCAACAAGCGTCGCGGCGTTTCTGGTCACGCGATATATCCGTCAAAAATTGGCTGGCCATACAGGCGATACGATCGGTGCGACCCAGCAGATTTGCGAGATCGCGTCGCTCTGTACCCTTGCCATGTGCGTTTGAAGCATCGATATATGATCCCATGCTGACACCTTGCATCCTCGTCTGCTCCATCGACCAGAATACCGGCTATTGCTTCGGTTGCGGCCGCACATCAGCCGAAATCGGCGCGTGGATGAACTATAGCGATGACGAACGGCGTCAGATCATGGAAATGCTTCCGGAGCGCCTGACCAAGGTCGAGCGCAAGCCACGTCGGGAGACCCGCCGCCAAAGGATGGCACGGGAGCGCAGTGCCGTATGAACCGCCTGAACATCGTTCTCGCCATTCTCGGTATCGGCCTCGCACTGCTCGTCTTCAACAATAATACCGGCTCCACCTTCGGCATGCGCAATGACGACTTCGCGCGTGTCGTCTATCTAGTACCGATCGCCCTGATGATGAGCGCCGCAGTCTGGGCGAGCCGGCATACGGTCAGCCAGTCGATCCGCAACCTGCTGATCTGGTTCGTCATCATCATGGCGCTTGCAACCGTCTATATCTATCGCCGCGATGCCGAACAGGTTGGCAACCGCGTCTTCGCCGGCCTGATGCCCGGCCACGCCGTCGTCGTCACGACGAGCGAAGGCGGTCAGGAAGTCATCCTTCACAAGCGCTCGAACGGGCATTTCGAAGCGCGCGTCATGATCAATGGCCAGCCGATCGATATGCTGATCGACACCGGCGCCAGCACCATCGCCTTATCGCAGGAAGACGCCGAGCGCGTCGGCATCATTCCGGAGAACCTCACCTATTCGCAGACGGTACTGACCGCCAACGGCCGCGCCAGGGCGGCTCCCGTGGAACTCGGCTCGGTGGCAATCGGCCCCATCAAGCGCAGGGATGTCGAAGCGAGCGTGGCCGAAGCAGGCAGGCTCGATCAGAGCCTGCTCGGCATGAGCTTTCTCGAAACCCTGGGGTCCATGCAGATGCAAACCGACGAGCTTCGGCTGCGCGACTAACGAACCACGCATGCGATAGTTCGGCTGGGAGCGAAGCATTCGCCAGTCTATTCACTCTAAAAGAGGGCATGTCCAAACCTTATAAGAGTGAACACGATGATGCCGGCGAGACCTAATCTGACGACGGAACTTCTGCTTCTCCTCGCCCTCGCCACCTGCTGGGGCGCCTCCTACACCTTCATCCGCGTCGGTGTTGCGACCATTCCACCGATCACCCTGATCGCCGCCCGCACCCTGATCGCCGGTCTCGTTCTGCTTGCGGTCATTCGCTGGCGTGGTCTGAATCTGCCGCACGACGCCGGCACCTGGAAGCGCTTCCTCATTCAATCCTGCCTCAACAGCGCCATTCCCTTCACGCTGATCGCCTGGGCGGAACAGACTGTCGATGCCGGCCTTGCGACTATATTGAATTCCACGACGCCGATTTTCGCCTCTCTGATTGCCGCCTTCCTGCTGCGCAGCGAACCGCTGACGGGACGCAAGCTTTTCGGCGTGATTGCCGGTATGGCCGGTATCTGCCTGATCATCGGCCTCGATGCGTTGCATGGAATGGGCCGCCAGCTGTTGCCGCAGCTCGCAGTCGTCGCGGCGTCGATCTGCTATGCCTGCGCCGCCCTCTTCGGTCGCAATTTCAAGGGACTGGACCCGATGATGCCGGCAGCCGGCTCGTTGCTTTGCGGTGCCGTCTTCCTGATCCCGGCGAGCCTGATTGTCGAACATCCCTGGCAGATTGCGCCGTCGACAGCCTCGATCCTGGCACTGCTCGGCCTGTCGGTCGTCTCCACCGCACTTGCCTTCAGCATCTATTTCCGGCTTATCCAGACCCTGGGCTCGGTCGGCACGACGGCGCAGGCCTATCTTCGCGTCCCGATCGGCGTCGGCATCGGTGTTACCTTCCTCGGCGAGCCTCTCTCCCCGACGGCAGCCATCGGCCTTGTCTGTGTCGTGGCAGGCGTCATGGCCATGACCATCGCGCCACGCAAGCGGATCGCGGCCAGCTGAAACCGATCTTGATCGGCCTGCATGGGATAATCAGATCAGAACGGACAAGTCGTCCCACGCGAAAATGAAGTTGTCGGAGCGCCAGACCGGACCCGGATCCGTGTACCGACCGATCAATTGCCCTCCAAGCGCGCGATAGAAGGCGATCGCGGGCTCGTTGCCGACGACAACGCCGAGCGCGGCGCCCGAATATCCCATGGCAGCAAACTCTTCCATCATTGCCCGCATGAGCCGGCGGCCAAGTCCCTGGCGTTTGATGGAGGGATCGATGTAGAGCGATTTTATCTCACCGCGCCCCTCGAATGCTGGCTCGGACGCAGCTGCAATCGCGCCGATGCCGACAAGTCGCGCACCTTGTTCAGCCAGGAACACACGCTGATCCCGACGCGGGGTGGCCAGCATATCGGCCCATCGCGCGCGACGGTAATCTTCATCAAGGATTCGATAGACTTCGGCGGGCACCAGATCGCGATAGGTATCGCACCAGATCGCGCGATGCAGCCTGGCGATGTCAGCAACATCACCGGTGAGCGCGGGCCTGATCTCTATGTCCGTCATCATTGGGCATTTCTGACGACGGTACTACGCAGCGCACCGACGAGATAGAGCGAACCGGTAACAAGCATCCAGCCGCCGCGCTCAGCGGCTTTCACCGTCGCCCGATCCAGCGCCCTGTGCGGGTCGGGCTCGGCTTCGCAACTCATACCCAAGGACCTCCCCAACGCTTCCAGCTCGATCGCTGGATGGGCCCGCCCCGATCCGGACGCTTCCGTAAAGACAGCATAAGCCGCGTATCGCGATAACACATCCAGAAAGCCGGGCGCATCCTTGTCCGACGCCAGCGCGACGATGGCAACACATTCGCCGCTGACCGAGGAGGAGCGCGTGATATCGCGCAACACAGCCTCGATATTGAACGGCACATGTGCCCCATCCATGATCATGGGCAGGCTTTGCCGCCCCTTTGCCAATACAGGCGACAGAGAGACGTCGAAACGCTCCATCCGCCCCGGCAGACACGCCTTGTCGATTACAGCTTTTTCGAGCAGCCATGCACCGATCGGCTGACCCTTTTCGCCTCCCTCCCGCACACTCTCACCCTGCCGCCCCAGATGATCGAACGCGAGTCCGACCAGGGCGATATTCGTCTCAGCAATCGTCGCGTCTTCGGGAAGGTCGGTTCGAAGCACCTTGCAGCCCAGCTCATCGGCACGCTGCTGCAACACCTGTCCTGCGACATCGCCGGCGGCAAGCGTCGTCACAAGCGTCGCGCCGGGCTTCAATATGCCGACTTTCTCCCGCGCGATCGCCTCGCGCGTGCTTCCCAGAATCTCCGTGTGCTCAAGGCCGATATTCGTGACGATCGCGACTTCGCCGAAGACCACATTCGTCGAATCCAGCCTGCCGCCTAGCCCGACCTCGACCACGACCCAGCTCAAACCGGCGTCCCTGAAGACGACGAAAGCGGCCGCCGTTATCACGTCGAACCAGGTGGCGTCCTCAGCCGCGGTTGCCGCCCGCTTCGCGTCCTCATAGCTGTCCAGAACCTGCGTGATTGCCGTCGCCAGTGCATCGTCCTCGACCTCCTGGCCGAGAATGCTGACACGCTCATTCACCCGATCGACATGTGGCGACCCATAACGTCCGATCCGCCAGCCAGCCCGCAGCAATCCAGCCTCGAGGAGCGCCGACACAGATCCCTTACCCTTGGTGCCGGCGACGTGGACGGCGCGGAAGCTCCGATGAGGGTTGCCCAAGCGCTGCATGAGATCGAGCATCGGCTCGAGACCGACCCGCATCTCTCCACGCGGCTTGCGCTCCCAATTGGTCAGTTGATCGAGCCGGGAAAGTACCTGGGACAGCGAAGGATTGAGTGGCGCCTGCGACATTGGATGCTTTTCCTGGACATTTGTTGCGGCTGCAAAAGCCGCAGGCCTTCTTAAGCCCGCCAGCCGCGCATCGCCATCAATTTCTCAAGCGATATCCCGTCCGAAAAATCCATCCCAGGACGATCAGACAGACGACGAGGAAAAGCGTGATCATGGCAAGGCTCAAGCCCGGATTAACATCTGCGATGCCATAGAAGCTCCAGCGGAAGCCGCTGACCAGATAGAGGACCGGATTGAGGTGACTGACCGCCTGCCAGAAGGGCGGCAGCATGTTGATCGAATAGAAGCTCCCGCCGAGGAAGGTCAGCGGCGGCACGATCAACATCGGGATGAGGTTCAGCTGCTCGAAATTCCCAGCCCATATGCCGATCATGAAACCGAAGAGGCTGAAGGTGACCGCCGTCAGCACGAAAAACAGGATCATCATGAATGGATGCTCGATCCTGATATCGACAAAGAAACTCGCGGTCGCGAGGATGATCAGGCCGATCAGCATCCCCTTGGTCGCGGCTGCGCCGACATAACCGAGAACGATTTCCGTCATGGCGACAGGCGCAGACAGCACCTCGTAGATCGTACCGGTGAACTTCGGGAAATAGATACCGAAGGAGCCGTTGCTGATGCACTGACCGAGCAAGGTCAGCATGATCAGGCCGGGCGTAATGAACGCCCCGTAGGAAACGCCCTCGACCAGGTTGATGCGCGAACCGATCGCCGCACCGAAGACGATGAAATAGAGTGACGTGGAAATGACTGGCGAGACGACGCTCTGCAACAGGGTGCGGCGCGTACGGGCCATTTCGAACGAATAGATGGATTTTATCGCTTCGAAGTTCATTTGCCTGCCTCCACCAGCGAGACGAAAATATCCTCGAGCGAACTTTGGCGCGTCGAGAGGTCCTTGAAATGAATTCCCTCGGCAGCGAGTTTCGACAGCAGAGCCGCGATACTGGATTGTTCGTGCTGGGCATCGAAATCATAGATCAGCGTCAGGCCGTTCGGACCGAGCGAAAGCCCGTTCCCGTCGAGAGACTCCGGTACGACGTCGAGCCGCTCGTTCAGATCGAGGATGAGCTGCTTGCGGCCAAGCTTGGCCATCAGCGCCTTCTTCTCCTCCACCAGCAGCAGCTCGCCGCCATTGATGACGCCGACGCGATCGGCGGCCTCCTCGGCCTCTTCGATGTAATGCGTTGTGAGAATGATCGTGACGCCGGACGCGCGCAGGCGCTCGACCACATGCCACATATCCTTGCGCAGCGTCACGTCGACACCGGCCGTGGGCTCGTCGAGAAACAAGATTTCCGGTTCATGCGAGAGCGCCTTGGCGATCAGCACCCGTCGCTTCATGCCGCCGGAAAGCTGGCGAAGCATGTTGTCTTTCTTCTCCCAGAGCGAGAGATCGCGCAATATCTTCTCGATATATTCGGGGTTCGGCCTCTTGCCATGAAGCCCGCGCGAAAAGCTGACTGTATTCCAGACGGTTTCGAACTGATCGGTCGTCAATTCCTGCGGCACGAGGCCGATCAGGCTGCGCGTGGCGCGAAAATCGCGCACGACGTCATAACCGCCGACGGTCACAGACCCACCGCTCGGGTTGGCAATCCCGCAGACGATGGAAATCAATGTCGTCTTGCCTGCACCATTCGGCCCCAGCAGCGCCAGGATTTCGCCCCGCTCGATGTCGAGATCAATGCCCTTGAGCGCCTGAAATCCGTTGGCATAGGTTTTGGTAAGATTGCGTATGGAAATGATCGCAGCCATGGTCAGGCAAAGTCCGGCTTTTATGATGAATTTCGCGGCGTTTGCCCGCTATATAGCCGGTCCTGGACTTTTACCACCCCACGGTAGTGAAACACTGCGTTCGTTTAAGCGGAATAAGCTGTCATCAAATCGTGACCTTCGTCGGGCATATAGCTCCTTAGGTGAGCAACGTTTGTCGCAACTCCGCCCAACGCCTCTTGGCGGCATCGTCGGCGCCTATTGTATTGGCCGATTTATTGCCCTCGCATTCATATTGCGTGCATCATCATTGCAACATGAAGTTCTTTTCTGGAGCTGGTAAGGATCCCCGTCGTTGTCATGCTCCGCTCAAGCCGGCTCAGCCGGCTTTTTTCTTTTTGCCAGCTTACAACCTGGAAAACGACCGCTACCAGTTGCCGTTGACGCCGCAACCGGCGGGCGGCAGCGTCTTGTGCTCGAAGCGTGCCTTCAGCATCGCACAACCCTTGTCGCGGATGGGTCCGGGCATCATGGAGTTGAGACCGATGCCGACTTCATCGAACGGATCGTCGGCATAGGCGACATAAGCATACCAGCGGCCGCCGATGACGATAATGATGGCAATCAGGGCGGCAAGGAGTGCCCTTCCCAGGCTTCTCTTTCGTCTTGGTACGTCTTCCATGAACCCTCTCCTGCCCGCGGCCCGCGCAATTAAGCGCGATTCCACCGATAGGTAAATCGGCTTTCCCATTTGGCAAGGGTGGATGCTGCTCCGGCAAAGGGCCAATCAAAGGCTGCAATAGCGCCGGCCGCCCTTTCGGTCCCTGAGGTCGAAATGAAAGTGGTTCCAGTGCTCCGGATTGCTGCCCGGGCCAAGCACGGTATCGAAATAGCGGCAGCTGTCGCTGCGTACCGCCTTGAGCAACCGCCCCTCCCGGAAGGAAAACAAGCCCTTCTTCCGCACGTCGATCACATGGCCGTTCTTCAGGATGAAGGTGCCGACATCGATCGCGTTGCCATGCGCATGTTCCGACATCGGATTATAGCGTTGCCGGCTATTGTTCATCCGCCGGCAGGAATAGCCGCCGAGCGGTACGATCGTGCCGATGCCGGTCCAGTAGCGCGTGCGTGCGGCTGGGGCGAGTTCGTTCTTCACCCATTTGGCGAAGGCGAGCGTCACCTGGCAATTCAAGGTCACCGCCGGTCGAACCGCGATATTGCCGGAAAGGCCGCTCAGCGAAACCGGATAGGGAACCTGACATGCAGGACCGTTCGAGATCGCCGGCTTGTCGGTATAGACGACGCCCATGCGCTGCAATTCCTGGCGGCAGGCGATTTCCGAAGGCGGCATCATGCCCGGCGTCGATTGCGGCGCTTCGAACTGCTGATCGAGGCGCGGTATCGGATTTTCGGCCCGCGGCAGCATCGCAACCTGCGTTCCCGGCAACTGCCTCGGTATCCGCGACTGATTGAGCTCGGCCTGCGCGGCCGGGCGCTGCACGACCGAGCGGTTGGTCTGGACCGGCGCATCGGTGCCGATGCCGTCGACCACGGGCTGGTCGGACTGACCTTCGGCGATGTTCTGCTGTTCCTCCTGCGCCAATCCGACCACCGAGGCGGATTGCGCCTCTTCGCTCGGCCCGACGCCAAGCTCGGCATCCATGTTAACGCCCTGAGAGGGGACATCCGACTGCTGCGCTAAGCCGGCTTCGACATCCGTCGTGGTCACGGCCTCGCCGGTTCCGCTGGAACGAACGGGACCGCCGCTTTTGTAATTGCTCGATGCGGAAACGACGGGATCCTGCACCCCCTGATAAGCAAACTGCCGCTGCGGCACGCTGCGATGCGGCTTGATGGAGCCGACGCGCGAGGAACTGTCGATGCCGGAAGGCGGCACGAGGCTATCTGCCGTGCAGGCGACCAGCGCAGACGACAACAGCAATGGCAGCGCGACCCGCCGTAGAATGGGTAAAATGGTCATACTCCTGATCCGCTGCCCCAGCCACGGTCGGTAACGACTACAAATCCTAAATGGGAAGGGTGAACGAAAGCTTACCGCAGGGAATCTCGCTGCTTCACACCGGCACCATGTCGCCCTGGAATGGCATGAAGCAAAGCACGCGGCCCATAGGAGTCCTCCATGGAAATGCCAGCATGGCTTTTCCATCGCGGCAGGATTGCATAGGCTGATTGTCGGAATCGACCGTGAACAGGAGCCGAAGAATGAATGACAGCGTCAAACCGAGAGGCGAGCTCACATTGCGCACGCTTGCCATGCCCGCCGATGCCAATCCTGCCGGCGATATTTTCGGGGGCTGGGTCATGGCGCAGATGGACTTGGCAAGCGGTATCCGCGCCGCCGAACGGGCGCGCGGGCGAGTAGTCACGGCAGCGGTCAAGGAGATGGCCTTCGAACTGCCGGTCAAGATTGGCGATACACTGAGCGTCTTCACCGATATCGAACGCGTCGGCCGTACCTCGATCACCCTGAGCGTCGAAGCATGGGCGCACCGCGCCCGTTATAACAGCCTGGAGAAAGTCACGGCTGCGACCTTCATCATGGTCGCGCTCGATGAAAACGGCCTGCCGAAGGCTGTATCAGAGGAGAGCTGACGCGATGGATTCCGCGCATACACCGGAAGTCTACGTCTATATCAGGACGGTCATGAGCATGGTGATCGGCCTTTCGCTCGCCCAGCTTCTGACCCGGCTTGCCGGTTTCGTGCAGTCGCCGGGTAAGAACAAGATCTACCCGGTCCATATCGGCTGGGTATTGTCCATGTTCCTCTTCATCATCCATTTCTGGTGGTGGGAGTATCGGCTGCAATCGGTCGCACAGATCAATTTCGGCGTCTACCTCTTCCTCATCTGCTTCTGCTGCCTCTTCTATTTTCTCTGCGTATTGCTCAATCCGCCCTCGGTCGAGGATTATGGCGGCTTCGAGGAATATTTCATCTCCCGCCGCCATTGGTTCTTCGGCCTGCTCGCCGTCACCTACGCCGTCGACCTCATCGACACGTTGCTGAAGGGTGAAGCCTATTTCCGGTCGCTCGGCTGGGAATATCCGACGCGCAATATCGTCTATATCGTGCTTTGCGTCATCGCCTCGATCACCGCCAACCGGCGCTTCCAGGCCGCATTCGTGAGCGTCGGACTGATCTACCAGATCACATGGATCTTCCGCCTCTACGACGTGCTTCCGGTATAGTGATCGCATCCGTCATGGGGCATTAAATCCACTGCTATCTGGGTTCCTGCGATCCTTGACCAAGACATCGCCATATTGTTCAGATCGATTACGTCTGGGACGCAGGTGGGAGACTCAAGCCTTGAAGACGAAGAGCTATGCATTGGGACTGGCGCTTGTTCTTTCGCTGCCCTGGCTTGCTTACGCCGAGGATCCTGCCCCTGGCCCCGCCAATACGAAGATCGACCTGAAATACTGGGTGGAATTCGCAAAACAGGGCAATCCGGCCGCTCAATACGGTCTCGGCTATCGCTACGCCAACGGCCAGGGCGTGGAGCAGGATGACGCTCAGGCCGTCGATTGGTATCGGAAATCGGCTGAGCAAGGCAATGCGCAGGCGCAATATGCACTGGCCTACATGTATGCCAGCGGCCGGGGTGTCGATGCGGATCCGAAACAGGCAAACGACTGGTATTTGAGGGCGGCACAAGCCGGCAATGCCGATGCCCAATATGCCATCGGCTATTCCTATGCCAATGGCCGCGGCGTGGCGGTCAATAATGAAGACGCCGTTACCTGGTATCAGAAATCCGCTGCCCAGGGACAGGCGCAGGCGCAATATGCGCTCGGCTATATGTATGCCAATGGCCTCGGCGTGCATCAGGACGAGGCGGTTGCACTTGGCTGGTATCGCAAGGCTGCCGACCAGGGTCGGCCCGACGCCCAATATGCCATCGGCTATATGTACGACAATGGTCAAGGCACGGAAGAAGACCAGGAGCAGGCCGTCGCCTGGTATAAAAAGGCCGGCAATCAAGGAAATGCGCAGGGTCTGTATGCAGTCGGCTATGCCTATGCCAACGGCAAGGGTGTCGGACGGAACGATGCCGAAGCCTATTCCTGGTATATGAAGGCGGCCGCAAAGGGCCGCGCCGACGCGCAATATGCCGTCGGCTACAGTCTCGCAAACGGGATAGGCGTTGCCCGAGACTACAGGCAGGCAATGCAATGGTATCGCAAAGCTGCCGATCAGGGCCGCCCCGATGCGCAATATGCCATCGGCTACCTCTACGCCAACGGCCAGGGCGTGAAAACTGATGATGACGGCGCGGTGAGATGGTATCGCAAGGCCGCCGAACAAGGCGACGCACAGGGTCAATATGCCCTCGCCTACATGTATGCAGGCGGCCGCGGCGTTGGCAGAGACTATGGCAAGGCCTTCGACTGGTACCAGAAGGCTGCGAGCCAGGGTCACGCTGACGCCCAATACGCACTCGGCTATATGTACGAAAACGGTCAAGGGACGACGGCTGACAAATCGGCCGCCGCAAATTGGTATCGCCAGGCGGCCGACCAGAACAATTCACAGGGCGAATATGCGCTCGCCTACCTTTATTATCAGGGTGCTGGCGTTCCTAAGGACTATGGCCAAACAGCCGCTCTGTTTCGCAAAGCAGCTGATCAGGGCGATGCTCGGGCGGAATACGGCCTTGGATATCTGTATTATAACGGCTATGGCGTACCAAAGGACTCCAAGATCGCTGCCGATTGGTTCAACAAGGCAGCGGCCAAGGGACTGCCGGAAGCGCAGCATGGACTCAGCTACATGGAAGCCAATGGTGATGGTCCGATCAAGGATCTCGGCCCGCTTGGACAAGGAGCCGCCGGCAAAAAAGGCACGCGCGTCAGCACCGGCTGGCTCATATTTCATTTGCTGATGGCGCTCGTGCCCTAGCGGTTACGAAGCGCTCGGCATATTAATTCAACGGATTTCGACTGAGGGGTAGATTGTGAATTGGAAGAAGGCGGCAGCAGCTTTGCTCTTCGCACTGGCGTCCATGGGAGCCGCACAAGCCGATGTCGGACGAAACGGCTACGATCGCGGCGATATCAAATCGGGCCTGGATTACTGGCGCCCCCTGGCGAACAAGGGCAATGCCGCCGCACAGCTGAAGCTCGGACAAATGTACGAGGACGGCAACGGCGTCGAGAAGAACCTGACGCTCGCCCTCAGCTGGTACAGGAAGGCCGCCGATCAGGGCAATGCCGAAGCGCAGTTCAATGTCGGCACCATGTACGACCAGGGCGAAGGCGTCACTGCCGACAAGAGCCAGGCCATTGTCTGGTACAAGAAGGCCGCAGCCCAGGGATACCTCAATGCGCAATATAATCTCGGTGTCGTCTACGACACCGGCCAAGGCGTAGCGCAGGACAAGTCGCAGGCGTTTGCCTGGTACAGCAAAGCCGCCGAACAGGGCGATGCCGATGCTCAGTTCAATGTCGGCACCATGTACGATCAGGGCGACGGCGCGGACAAGGATAAGGGCAAGGCCGTCATCTGGTACCGCAGGGCGGCAGAGCAGGGAAAAGTCGAGGCGCAATACAATCTGGGCATCATGTATCGCGACGGCGAAGGCGTCGCCAAGGACGGCGCTGCGGCCTTCTCCTGGTTCAAGAAGGCGGCCGAACAGGGCGATGCGAGCGCGCAATTCAATCTCGGTGCCATGTATGCCGATGGCGACGGGATCAGGCAGGATGATGCCCAGGCAATCGCATGGTTCCTGAAGGCAGCGGCGCAAAATGATGTCGAGGCCGAATACAATCTCGGCGTCATGTTCCGCGATGGCGAAGGCGTTACCAAGAATGGTCCGAAGGCGATCTACTGGTTCGAGCGAGCAGCCGAACATCGCTATGCCGGCGCGGCCTATAATCTCGCCATGATGTACCGCGACGGCGATGGCGTTGCCGCTAATGCGGCCAAGGCGGCAGAGTGGTTCCGCAAGGCGAAGCATCTGGGTTACGACGGAGACACAGACGAACCGCCGGAGGATCCATCGGGCGTACAGACTATTCCGATATGACGCGCGGCACTGGCCGACCGGAATCTCTCATGCCTTGTCGGAAATTTGCCCCGCCGTCGGCGAAACGCGCCAAAGCATGCTGGTACCCGTCAGATGGTAATCGTCAAGTCGGGGGATTGCCTTGGCGAAGGAAGAGATGGAAGACTGTCGCGGCGCCGCGCCTGATTTGCTGCTTCTTCTTTTCAGAGGATAGACCGCCGTGAACCTGAAATATCTCATGCCCCCCTTCTCGCTTCTACCGCCGCTTCGCATGGCTTTGCTGGCCTCGGCAGTCGTGCTGCCGCTTTCTCCGCTTCCGATGACGGCAACGCCGGCGGAGGCCGCGCCCGGCTCGTGCTGGTCGCTGCTGCAGAGCAAATTTGGCCCGCAGATCGAGAAGTCGGTGAACGAGGCCGATCCCTGCAAGAAACTGCCCGGCGTCGATCACAAGGACAAGTTCGAAGTGAAGTCGCTCGATGTCTGCGACGGCCCGAGCGGAGGCGTCCAGATCAATGCCCATGCCGAGATGGCCTGCAAATCGCATGGTGTACTGAAAACGACGATCAAGGGTGAGCTCGACGCCTCCATGACCGTCGACGTCGGCGCATGCCACATTACCGACCTGCACCTCGGCATCAATGGCCCGATCGGCGAACTGATATCCTCGGTCGGTGGACTGCAGGAGCTTGCCCGCGGCTTTGCCCAGGCCAAGATCTCGGAAATTTGCGGAAAATAAACGAGGCCGGCGATATCATCCGGCCCTCGTGACCTTGATGGCGAGCCCGTTCAAGCCCGCACGGCGCTATCCGCTTGGCCCGCATCCTTCCCGCCAAACCGAACACCCTTCTTCTCGAAGCCAAAGCCGGCGAAAACAGCAACGACCACGGCGACGATGCAGGCGACGATCAACAGCGCCAGCGCATAATCGCCGCCCCATTGCTTGGCAAGCCCGGCCTGGATCGAGGCATTGCCCGAAGCCAGCAGATTGCCGAGCTGATAGGCAAATCCGGGGAAGGTGCCGCGTACCTCATCCGGCGACAATTCGTTGAGATGCACCGGAATGATGCCCCAGGCGCCCTGCACGAACAGCTGCATCAGGAAGGCGCCGATTGCGAGCATGACCGGCCCCTGACCCCACACCCAGAGTGGGGCGACGGGTATGGCTAGCAGTGCCGCGATGACGATGGTCCGCCGCCTGCCCCAACGCTGCGACAAAGAGCCGAAGGTCAGACCGCCGACGATCGCGCCGATATTGTAGACGATGGCAATGGCGCCGACCGTATAGGAATCATATTGCCGCTGGGTTTCCAGGAAGGTCGGATAAAGATCCTGGGTGCCGTGGCTGAAGAAATTGAACGCGGTCATGAGAAGCACCGCCCAGAGGAACAGTGGAATATTCTCACGCAGCACGGTGAGGAACGGCCGTTGCGGCTTGGCCTGCCGCTGCAGGAAGGCCGGAGATTCCTCCACATTGCGTCTGATATAGAGCACCAGCAGCGCCGGCACCGCGCCGACGAAGAACATGCCGCGCCAGCCAATGATCGGAAACAGCAGGAAGAAGACGATCGAGGCGATCAGATAGCCCGAGGGATAGCCCGCCTGCAGGATACCGGACACAAGACCCCGCGAATCCTCGGGTATGGTTTCCATCACGAGTGACGCACCCACACCCCATTCGCCGCCCATGGCGACGCCGAAGAGCGCGCGCAGCACGAGGAACATCGTCAAACCGGTCGAAAAGCCGGTCAGAAATTCGAATACGGAGTAAAGCAGCACGTCGACCATCAGGGTCGTGCGCCGGCCGAAGCGATCCGCCGCAAGCCCAAAGATCAGGGCGCCGAGCGGCCGCATGGCGAGGGTAAGAAAGATCGCCACGGCAACCGCCGGAACGTCCGTGTGAAATTCTTCGGCTATATGCTTGAGAACGAAAACTAAAATGAAGAAATCGAAAGCGTCCAATGTCCAGCCCAGATAGGCTGCGATCACGGTGTTTCGTTGCTGGGGGGACAGGGAACGTAAGCTATCCAATGCGGTCATCATGATCCTCCGACCGGATGGCGGCGGCGAGGCGGGCAATACCGGATGCCGTCGAAGCTGGGGGAACCCGGCAATAGCCGGGCATGTCGACGTTGCGGCTGGTTCCTCCCTTGGCGCCTGCGAGGATCGCGCTATGCGGACTTCGGATCAGCGATAACGCATCGGCCGCCCTTGGGTTGTAACATATTTGACATCTCCGGCGAATGGAAAAATCCGCCACTTTGTTTCCCTTTTGTACCCTTTACCCCTTCACATCTGCGCGATCTGTCGCCATATTCGCCCCATGGCCAAATCACCGAAAAAGTCCCCCGCCCCGACCGGTTTCGAAGAGGCGCCGCAGGCACCGTTTGAAGGCACGCCGCTCAGCGGCAGCGTTGCCGATTGGGTGAAGCAACTCGAAGCCGATGCGGAGGCATCCAGCGTCGAAACCCAGCGCGAGATTGCCTCGAAGGCCGGCAAGCACCGCAAGAAGGTGGAAATCACCGCCGGCAAGACCGCGCGCGGCGTCTCCATGGGCGGCTCGACCGACCCGAAGACGCGTGCTGCTGCCGGCCTCAATCCGGTGGCCGGCCTCGATATTGCGCTTGAGGATGCCGACAAGATCGCGACGAGCGGTGTGACGGCGACCGTGGAGGCGCTGTCGAAGCTCATCGAGAGCGGCAATCCGCTCTTCAAGGACGGCAAGCTTTGGACGCCGCACCGGCCTGCCAGGCCAGCGAAATCCGAAGGCGGCATCCGGATCCGCATGGCTTCGGAATACCAGCCCGCAGGCGACCAGCCGACGGCGATCCGTGACCTCGTCGAAGGATTGGAGAATGGCGACCGCAGCCAGGTGCTGCTCGGCGTCACCGGCTCGGGCAAGACCTTTACGATGGCTAAGGTCATCGAGGCGACCCAGCGCCCCGCCGTCATCCTCGCGCCGAACAAGACGCTCGCGGCACAGCTCTATTCCGAGTTCAAGAACTTCTTTCCGGATAATGCGGTCGAGTATTTCGTCTCCTACTACGACTATTACCAGCCTGAAGCCTATGTGCCGCGCTCCGACACCTTCATTGAGAAGGAAAGCTCGATCAACGAGCAGATCGATCGCATGCGCCACTCGGCGACGCGTTCGCTGCTGGAGCGAGACGATTGCATCATCGTCGCCTCGGTCTCCTGCATCTACGGTATCGGCTCGGTCGAGACCTATACGGCGATGACCTTCCAGATGAATGTCGGCGATCGGTTGGACCAGCGCCAGCTTCTGGCCGACCTAGTGGCGCAGCAATACAAGCGCCGCGACATGGACTTCATCCGCGGTTCCTTCCGCGTTCGCGGCGACACGATCGAAATCTTCCCGGCCCACTTGGAGGATGCCGCCTGGCGCATCTCCATGTTCGGCGACGAGATCGACGCCATCACCGAATTCGATCCCCTGACCGGCCAGAAGACCGGCGACCTGAAATCGGTGAAGATCTACGCCAATTCACACTATGTCACGCCGCGCCCGACGCTGAACGGCGCCATCAAGGCGATCAAGGAAGAGTTGAAAATCCGGCTGGCCGAACTGGAAAAGGCCGGACGCCTGCTCGAGGCGCAGCGCCTGGAACAGCGCACCCGTTACGACGTCGAAATGCTTGAAGCGACCGGCTCCTGCGCCGGCATCGAGAACTATTCGCGCTACCTGACCGGCCGCAATCCCGGCGAACCGCCGCCGACACTCTTCGAATATATCCCCGACAATGCCCTGCTGTTCATCGACGAAAGCCACGTCTCGGTCAGCCAGATCGGCGGCATGTACCGGGGCGACTTCCGGCGCAAGGCGACGCTTGCCGAATACGGCTTCCGCCTGCCCTCCTGCATGGACAACCGCCCGCTGCGTTTCGAGGAATGGGACGCCATGCGCCCAGATACGATTGCCGTTTCGGCTACGCCCGGCAGCTGGGAAATGGAACAATCGGGCGGCGTCTTCGCCGAACAGGTCATCCGGCCCACAGGCCTGATCGACCCGCCGGTCGAAGTGCGCCCAGCCCGCACCCAGGTCGACGACGTTCTCGGCGAGATCCGCGAGACGGCCGCAAAGGGTTATCGCACCCTCTGCACCGTGCTGACCAAGCGCATGGCCGAAGACCTGACGGAATATCTGCATGAACAGGGCGTGCGCGTGCGCTACATGCACTCCGACATCGACACGCTGGAACGCATCGAGATCATCCGCGATCTTCGCCTCGGCGCTTTCGACGTGCTCGTCGGCATCAACCTGTTGCGCGAGGGCCTCGATATTCCGGAATGCGGCTTCGTCGCCATCCTCGATGCCGACAAGGAAGGCTTCCTGCGCTCGGAAACGTCGCTTATCCAGACGATCGGCCGTGCCGCGCGTAACGTCGACGGGAAGGTCATCCTTTATGCCGATACCATTACCGGCTCGATGCAGCGGGCGATGGACGAGACCAGCCGCCGCCGCGAAAAGCAGATGGCCTACAACGAGGAACACGGCATCACGCCGGAATCGGTCAAGGCGAAGATTTCCGACATCCTCGACAGCGTCTACGAAAAGGACCATGTCCGCGCCGATATCGGCGGCGCTGCCGGCAAGGGCTTTGCCGATGGCGGCCACCTCGTCGGCAACAATCTGCAGGCCCACCTCAACGCGCTGGAAAAATCCATGCGCGACGCCGCAGCCGACCTGGACTTCGAAAAGGCGGCACGGCTGCGCGACGAGATCAAGCGCCTCAAGGCCGTCGAACTCGCCGCCATGGACGATCCGCTCGCGCGCGAGGAAGCAAAGAGCCTCGAAAGCCGCGGTTCTGCAGCGAGCAAACGCGCTCCACCCGCACCGGATTCTCGCTCCTATTTTGCCAAGCCGAGCCTCGACGAAATGGGACCGGGCAGCGATGCCGGCACGCCGCTCTTCCGCAAGAATACACTGGACGAGATGACTGTCGGCCGCACCGAAAAGCCCGTCACAGGCAAAGTGCCGGACAAGCCGATCACCCGAGCAAAGCCGGGCGTGGGCTCCTATGAGGATCCGGTGGACGAGAAGCAGCGCAAGGGACGGACGAAAGGCAAGACGGGACGGCCCGGCCGATAAGGCGACCGCGATTGTCGGATATCTGCCGCCCGGTGCTGCCGATTTTATGAAGGCTGAGACCTGTGAGCATGGAACAATGCCTTGCTGACGCGGCCGCAGCCGCTACATGCCATCATATGAGGAGGCCCACGGGGAGACGGAAGGCGCTTGAGCGCATACCGGGCCGGTGGGAAGCGATAGCAACCTGGGGAGAAAGTCTGATGTCCGAGCCTTTGATCGTCCGTCGCGAGACCCATGTCTCGGCACCGCCTGCAGCCATATTTGCATTGCTGACCGATCCCGAAAAAATCCTGCGCTGGATGGGCACGGAAGCGCGGACGGAGCCGGAGCCTGGCGGCATCTATCTCGTCAACGTCACTGGCGCTCGTGCCGCGCGCGGCACTTTCCGCGAAGTCGTGCCGGTTCATCGCCTCGCCTATAGCTTCGGCTGGGAAGGCAGCGAGGAGGTGCCTCCCGGATCGAGCCTTGTGGAGATCGACCTGATCGAGCAACCCGACGGCACGCTGGTGCGCCTCACCCATACCGGCCTGCCGACCGTGGAGCAATGCGAAGCGCACGCAAAGGGTTGGGCGCATTATCTCGACCGCATGGCAGCGGTGGCCG
This sequence comes from Rhizobium centroccidentale, assembly GCF_030182565.1. Classification (NCBI taxonomy): domain Bacteria; kingdom Pseudomonadati; phylum Pseudomonadota; class Alphaproteobacteria; order Hyphomicrobiales; family Rhizobiaceae; genus Rhizobium; species Rhizobium centroccidentale. The sequence continues at coordinate 200,433 of NZ_JAQJCG010000010.1, forward strand.
CCGGACGCGATCCCGGCCCGGACCCCATGCGCGGCCACGACGGCAGGAGCTGATGATGTTTTAAGGGCGGCATCATCGGGCTCGGCGCTCAGATATCCGCAATATCACCGACCGGTGACAGCAGCTTCCTATGTCATTTTGCTTTCAATTGCCGTTGGCGTGGCCATACCGGCACAGATGACAGCCGGCAAGCGCCATGGCATGATCGCCGCATGGATTTGCCCGCCCCCCTTGCCTGGCTGGTCGACGAAGCCGGCACCTCGCCCAGCCCCGAACGCTTCCTGGCCGATCTGGGCGGACATCTGCTGGCCGCCGGCCTCCCGCTTGCCGGCAGCGCGCTGACGCTTGCCGCGCCGCATCCGATCATCACGCAGCATACGTGGCTCTGGCGCGCCGAAACCGGCGCAGTGACCGAAGCTCTCGGCTTCGCCGGCACGGCGCTCGGACAGGCCGGCCGCGATTGGCTCAGTGATCTCGGCCCGATATGCGAGGAAACGATCGGGATCGCGCCCGGCAATTCCGTGCTTGCCTGGGCCGGCACTCGGCCCTTCACCTCCTTTGAAGGGGAAAACCTGCGCGAGATCGCCCGATTTGCCGCAGCCCCTTTGGCGGGATTGGCCGCACGCGCCACCCTATCCACCCTGCTCGAAGCCTATCTCGGCCGCAGAAGTGCGGCGCGCGTGCAGGCCGGTGCACTCAGCCGCAATAGCGGCGAGATCATCCGCGCAGCCCTGCTCTGCGCCGATCTGCGGGATTTTACAGCTCTTTCCGAAGCGACGGAACCAAGCGTCGTGATCTCGGCACTCGATGCCTGGTTCGACCGCGTCGCGGGTGCCGTGCATGCCTTCGGCGGCGAAGTGCTGAAGTTCATGGGCGACGGCGTGCTGGCAATCTTCCCCATGAGCGGGACACCGAAGGAAGCCTGCGAAGCGGCCTTGCGCGCCGCCACCGCCATCCGAGCCGGCATGGCGCATCTCGACGCGACACGCGCAAGCCAGGGCCTGCTGCAGCTCCCCTTCGGCATCGCGCTGCATTTCGGCGACATGCTCTGGGGCAACATCGGCGCCGCCGACCGCCTGGACTTCACCGCCATCGGCCCCGCAGTCAACCTCGTCAGCCGGCTGGAGGGCCTCTGCAAGCCGCTCGGACGCAATATCCTTGTCTCGGGTTCGGTCGCAGCCGAGACGACGATGCCACTTCTGGCCTTGGGGCGTTATGAGCTGCGCGGGATAGCCGAGCCTTGTTCGGTGTTTACTCTGTTGGACGGCTAAGACTCGCTGCGATCCCTACGCCGGGAGATATTTATCTTCTGAAAGAAGAATGATCGATGAGAACGTTGGGCGGCAAGGATAGGAGGTTGTATTTTAAAATTGAAAATAACTACCATATCGAGTATGTCACAATAAGTTCGATTGCTTAATAAACTTCGGAACCACCTATGATCGATTTTGGAAAATTCAACCGGCCCACCATCGACGCAGCGCCTCGGGATCCCATAGAAATTTTTAAGAGGAGCCCCAATTTAGGGAACGCCCCGAATGACCTTTGGGAGGGGCAGGCTCAAGCATTGAAGCAGTGGCATTCAAGCCGGGAAAACAAAGACAACTTAATAATATTGAATACTGGCGCCGGCAAATCGATAGTAGGTGCACTAATTGCTCAGAGCCTTACTAACGAAGATATTGGACCAGTACTATTCGCTTGCAGCACTATCGATCTCGTACGCCAGACTGCGCGAGAATGTGATCGGCTTGGGATAAAATATACTCAAAGAACAAAACAAAAATTTGACAATGACCTTTTCGAAAGCGGAAAGGCCTTTTGTATTACAACCTACCAATCGCTATTCTCGTCAATAAATGTTTTCACAAAGGACAAATCGCCCGCAGCAGTTATATTTGATGATGCGCACGTAAGTGAAAGAATGATTAGAGATGCATTTACGCTTACGATTAGAAAAGAAAAGCATGAAAATCTTTTCAACAATATCATAGATATTGTTCGGCCAGAATTCGAGGCTATCGGGAAAAATGGCCACTTAAGTTATGTCCTTGAAAGCATTGGACAAGTCGGAACCACAATGTGTCCGCCTTGCACGGCTGCGCGGAATAAAGAGCAAATTATTAATGCATTGAAGAAAGCGCGCTATCAAGATGATCGAGAGTTACAATTCCCTGTTATACAACTATACGAAAACCTTCAATACTGTGCGATTTTCATTTCTAAAAACACCATAGAGGTGACGCCGCCATTCATTCCAACCGGCAAGTTTCCTTTCCTATCCGGTGACGTGCGACGCGTTTATCTGTCCGCCACTTTAGACTTCGAAACCGACTTTGTAAGAGGGTTTGGCCGTCGCGCCACGAACGAGATCAAGCCCAATAACGACGCAGGAAACGGAGAACGACTTATTCTATTTGGTGATAAGCTTCATCCCGAAATAAAGAAGACTGATACGGTGAAAGATATAGCTTCGGCTAGAAAGATTCTTGTCGCAGTGCCGTCGTATCCTGATTCAAAGCCTTGGTCATCTGTAGCCGTTCCTCCTGACGTCGACAAATTCAGCGAAGCGTTGGAAACCTTCCGCGCGGCAAGCAAAGGGGCATTTCTGCTAGTTTCACGTATCGATGGCATCGATCTTCCTCAAGACACGTGCCGGATCATGGCGATCGATGGGTCGCCATCCGGGGTTAGCCTGATGGAACGTCACTTGGTCGAAAATCTTCAGATGAACAATCTGATGTCTACCAAAATGGCCACACGAATAACGCAGCTTTTCGGCCGCATCAACCGAGGAAGAAGCGACTATGGGGTATTCCTGATATTTGGCAAAGATATCTCGACTTGGCTTCGTCGGGACAAAAACATCGCGCTTCTTCCGGAACTAATTAGAAAGCAGATATTGCTCGGAAAAACCATACACGAAGAAATTCCATTTATGGAAAAAACCAATTTTTTCGGTTTGCTGAGTCAAGTTCTCGATATTAAGGATGGAAAACGCGATGAATCTTGGCTGAGATACTACTCAGACACTATGCAGGGCGTTAAATTTGATAATGAAATACTAGAGAAAGTAAAAATAAGAGAGAAGAAGATAGCGGACGGCGTGTTAGCCGAATGCGAATTTATGACTGCGCTATGGCAAGGCGACGTCCCTGGCGCTCGGATCGCATTAGAAGATGTGATCGATAAAATCGCAATAGCAGATGCGCGCATCGCTGGATGGTATTCCATCTGGCTGGGCATGACATACGAGATGGCTGGAGATATTTCAACCGCAGGACAACACTATCGTAAAGCACGCTCGCGCCTATCGAAATGGCTCAACCTACCCTATACCGTGGATACTTTTGACATCCAAAACGGTCTAAATATTGTTGGTTCGATCCATAAGAATTTCGTAGATATCAACTTAGCCGGCACAGCAAAGCTCGCCGACCTTTCCGCTCAGTTAAAAGCTGCTTTGCGAAAATTAAAGGACCCTAATTTAGAGGCCAATGATCATGAGGAGGCGCTTCGTGCAATTGGTGAACTTTTAGGTTTAGAAGCTACACGCCCAGATAATGAATTTGACGCGGGACCAGACGTATTGTGGCATGATCCACTAACGAACTACTCGCTGGCAATGGAATTAAAAACAAAGAAAGAAAATCCAGCCTTGTATTTCAAGAAAGATATTGGGCAGTCACTTAATCATATTGAATGGATGAACGATAACAGGACAGGTGATGAAATAGATGGCATACTTATAGTCGGGCCGCCAGGAAAATGCCACGAGCAAGCGAATCCGAGCGATGAGCTATATCTATGCGAAATCGATAATCTCGTCGGAAAGATTGAAGGATTTATTGCAAAACTAGATGATTTTCGAGGCCGAACGACTGCGGAGCGCACCCAAATTATTGCCGACTTTGGATCACTAAAGGAATGGCAACTAGACGGATGGTTCTCGAGTCTAGCCACCGCTAGATTGAAGGAGCTGCGATAACATCTAACAGGTTCGTTTTTGACGAAATGGGGTTCATTGATATCACCTTTTGTATATTTCCTGGGCCTGTCGCGATATTTGTTGCGGCAGGCTATTTGCTGGCCTCTAATCCCAACCCCTTGAAATTCCCCACCCTATCCTACCCGTT